>NZ_JBFPFM010000006.1:0-132075 GCF_047977705.1 Curtobacterium sp. LFS084 | reverse complement strand
CCCCCCGGGGGGGGGGGGGGGGCCGGCGGGCGGGGGGCCCCCCGCGCCCCGCCGGGGGGCCGCCGGGGGGGGGGGGCGGGGGGGGGGGGGGGGGGGGGGGCCCCGCCGCCCCCCCCGCCTCCCGTCATGTGGTCCCGCGTCCACGGCGGTGCATCCTTTCGGAGGAACCCCGCAGAGTGCGTCCCTCCGTCGGTCGTCCGGGGGCAGCGCCGTTCGTAGCGTCGTCGCCATGACGATCAGCACCGAAGACCGGCACACCACCGGCACACGCGCAGCCCGTCGGACGGGGATCGGCGGCGTCGTCGCACGGCACCCGCTCGCCGCGTTCGCCACCCTCGCCCTCGGCCTCAGCTGGCTGGCGTGGATCCCCTACGTCCTGTCGCCGCACGGCCTCGGCGTCTGGGACCTGCACTTCCCCGAGTTCCTCGGCACCGCGCAGTTCACCGGCGTCCTGCCGGGGGCGCTGCTCGGCCCGCTCGGCGGCGCCTTCCTCGTCACCGCGATCGCGGACGGCCGACCCGGTCTCCGCCGCTGGGTCGGTCGGCTCTGGCGCTGGCGGGTCGCCTGGTACTGGTACGCCCTCGCCCTCGTCGGTGTGCCCGCGCTCATCGTCGCCACCGGGTTGCCCTTCGCCGGCGGTCAGGTGCAGGCGCCGAGCGCCCTCGCGCTGCTCGCCCTCGTGCCTGGGCTCGTCGTGCAGCTGTTCTCCACCGGACTGTCCGAGGAACCCGGCTGGCGCGACTTCGCCCTGCCCCGACTGCAGGAGCGGTTCGGCCCGCTCGGTGCCGCGGCCGTCCTCGGTCCGCTGTGGGCGCTCTGGCACATGCCGCTCTACCTCAGCGACTGGGGCGGTTGGCCGGACGCGCACTGGACGGAGCCGCTCGTCTTCGCCCTCTTCACGATCACCTTCAACGTGGTCATGTCGTGGGTGTTCAACCGCACGGGCGAGAGCCTGCCGGTCGCCCTGCTGCTGCACGTCGGCGTCAACAACACCATCTCGACGCTCTGGGCCGACATGTACCCGGGGATGACGGCCGGGACGATGATGCACGGCCTCGCGATCGTGTCGACCGTCGCAGCGCTCGTCCTGCTCGTGGCGACACGGGGGCGGCTCGGGTCCCCCAGCGGCGGACGCGGCGGTCGCGGCGGGATCGCAACCGGCGCCGACACCGACACCGACGGCAGCACCGGGACCGGGACCGCCGCCGACAGCACGCCTCGACTCGTAGGATCGAACGATGGCACCCGCTGACGCGCCCGACCGACGCGACGCACGCGGCGTGCCCGTCCGACGAGGCCGCGGGACCGACCTGCTCGTCGCCGTCGGCACCGCCGTGGTCACGCTCGGGCTCCTGCTCGGCCTGCCGCCGCTCGACGCCCTCGACCCGGACACCGCGGGCACCTCGGGCACCGGCACCGGGTTCCCCGACGTCGGCGGGACGGCGTGGACCCTCCTCGCGATCACCCTGGTCGCCCAGTCGGCCGTGCTGCTCGGTGCCCGCCGGGCACCCCGCTCCGTGCTCCTGGTGGTCGGCGCCCTGCCGATCCTCCTCGCCCTCGTGGCACCGAGCACCGCGTACGGCCTCACCGCGCTGCCCGTCGTCGTGGCCGTCGTGCTCGCCACGCTCCGGATCCCGCTGCCCCGGCTCTGGACGGCGGTGACCGCATCCGCCGTCCTCGTGGCGATCGGGACCGGGGCCTCGTCGGCCGTCGGCTCCGGCGGGGTGCGCAGCGGCCTGACGTCCGGGCTCGGAGCCGCGGCCGGTCAGGGCGTGCTGCAGGCGGTCGGAGTGGTCGCCCTCCCCCTCGTCGTGACGCTCGTCGTCCGGTCCCGCCGCGAGCTCCGCGCAGCCCGCCGTGACGAGGCGGACGCCCGGAGTGCCGAGGCGGACGCCCGCAGCGCAGCGGCCGACGCCCGGAGCGCGGAAGCCGCCGCCGTCGCCCGGGAGCAGGACGCCCGCGTCGAGGCCGCCGTGTCGCGCGAGCGCGCCGCCATGGCCCGGGAACTCCACGACATCGCCGCCCACCACCTGTCCGGGATCGCCCTGATGTCGGCCGTCGTCGACCGCCAGATCGACACCGACCCGGACGGCGCGCACGAGGGCGTCCGGCAGGTGCGGGAGCAGAGCACGGCCGTCCTCGAGGACCTCCGGCGACTGGTCGGACTCCTCCGCGACGACTCCCCCGCCGAGACCGCGGTCGAGACCGTCGCCGGGATCGTCGACCTGGTCGAGCACGCCCGACTGCGGAGCGCCGTGACCCTCGCCGTCCTGCCGGGCGAGCACCCGCTGGCGGACGGCATCGGCCCGCTCACCCAGCTCGTCGCCTACCGCACCGTGCAGGAGGCGCTCGCCAACGTCGCCCTGCACGCCGCCGGTGCGCCGTGCACGGTCACCGTCGACGACCGCGACCCCGACCAGCTGATGGTCCGCGTCGAGAACGGGGTGCCCACCGGACCGTCCGCCGGCAGCTCGCCCGCGGGTGGGAACGGACTGCGCGGCATGCGCGAGCGGGCAGAACTGGTCGGGGCGCGCCTCCAGGTCGGTCCCACCGGTGACGGTGGCTGGACGGTCGAGCTGGTGACGGGCCGGGAGGCGCGGCCCGACGCCGACGCGTCGGCCGACGCTCCGGAGGTGGCCGGGTGATCCGGGTGCTCGTGGCGGACGACCAGCCGCTGGTGCGAGCCGGCGTCACCGCGCTGCTGTCCGCCGAACCGGACATCGAGGTCGTCGCGGTCGCCGCCGACGGCGGCGAGGCGCTCGCGCTCGCCCGGAGCACCCGGCCCGACGTCGCCTGCGTCGACATCCGGATGCCGGTGCGGAACGGCATCGAGGTCACGCGCGAACTCTGCGGCGCCGGGGCGGACCCGGCGGTGCCCGTCCTCGTGCTCACCACGTTCGACCTCGACGACCTCGTGTTCGGGGCGCTCGAGGCGGGTGCGTCCGGCTTCCTGCTGAAGGACGCCGAGCCGGACGTCATCGTCGGTGCCGTGCGGCAGGTCGCGGCGGGCAACGGCACCATCGACCAGGCGCTGACCCGACGGGTGCTGCGCGAGTTCGTCGCTCGGCGGAGCCTGCAGCCGGTGTCCGGTGACCGGGCGGACGAGGTCCTCACCGCTCGCGAGCGCGACGTCCTCCTGCTGCTCGCCCAGGGGATGTCGAACGAGGAGATCGCCGCCGCGCTCGTCGTCGAGGTGTCCACGGTGAAGTCGCACCTCGCCCGGATGCTGCCGAAGCTCGGGGTGCGGTCGCGCCTGCAGGCGGTTGTCTGGGCGTACCAGAACCGGATCGTGACGGTGCCGGACGGGCCGTGACGGGCTCGGTGCGTGGGCCTGCACGCGCGTTGCTCGTGGGCGGGCGTGTGCGCGGTTGCGGGCGCGGGCGCTCCGCGGTGGTGCTCAGGCGCGGCGGCGGTACCGGATGTGGGTCGTGAGCGGCGAGTGCAGGACCTCGACCGGCACGAAGTCGAACGTCTCGGCGCCGTCCTCGAAGATCCGCTCCCCGGAGCCGAGCAGCACCGGGGCGATGTCGAGTGTGAGTTCGTCGACGACGCCCGCGGCGAGCGCCTGGCGAACCGTCGCGGCACCGCCGGCGATGTCGACACCGGCGTCGCCGGCCGCCTCGACGGCTCGGGCGTAGGCGGCGTCGAAGCCGTCGGTGACGAAGTGGAAGGTCGTGCCGCCGTCGAGCGCGATCGGGTCGTGGGCCGCGTGCGAGAGGACGAAGACCGGGGCGTGGTACGGCGGTTCGTCACCCCACCAGCCCGTCCAGTCG
The DNA here is from genome assembly GCF_047977705.1 of Curtobacterium sp. LFS084. Taxonomy (NCBI): domain Bacteria; kingdom Bacillati; phylum Actinomycetota; class Actinomycetes; order Micrococcales; family Microbacteriaceae; genus Curtobacterium; species Curtobacterium sp. LFS084. The sequence continues at coordinate 128,302 of NZ_JBFPFM010000006.1, read as the reverse complement.
TCCGGTCGCTCGTGGCGGGGCGGTCCGAACATGTTCTGGCCCATCACGTACGCGCCGCGGGGACGCATGAGCCACCCGGCGGCGGTGCGGTCCGCCTCGCCGACGTCGACGCCGGGCATGTGCCAGGTGTGCAGCTCGCCGCCCCGGCGTCCGAGTGGCTGGTCGAGACCCTGGTCCGGCCCGGCGACGAAGCCGTCGAGGGAGATCGACATGTGGCAGGTGGTGTCGGTCATCGGGTGCACTTCCGTTCGGGATTCCGGCTCGGGGCTCAGGCTCCGGCTCCGACGTGTTCGGCGAGCACGTCCCGCACCGTCGTCCAGCCCTCTGCACCGTACCGCTCGTCGTCGACGTGGTGCAGCGTGGCCTCGCCGCTGAACATGCTGACGAAGTACTGCATGCCCTGCCACGCCGGGAACGGTTCGTCGTCGCCGGCCTTCGACAGGCGTCGTCCGACCCGGGCCATCGCCGAGAGCGTCCCGGCGGTCCCCGCCCACTGCAGGCGGAAGGGCCTGCCGGTGAGCCGGGACATCGCGTCGGCGATGCTCCGCGAGGTCACCCGGTCCCCCGCGACCTCGACGAACCGCGGTGCGTCGGGGTCGAGTGCGACGAGCGCCGTGGTGCGGGCGACGTCGTCCTTCGTGGTGAAGTCGAGCACCTGGTCGGCCGAGGACCAGTAGAGCACCCGCTGCCGCTCGAACAGGATGAGCGGTGCCAGCCCGGTGAGCATGTCGGTGAACGCGCCGTTCAGCACCGAGGTGGCCCGGATTCGGGCGGCGTCGAGGTCGGCGGCGAACTCGCGGCGCAGCTCGAAGTTCCGGTTCGTCCCCGGGGTGATCGAGCGGTAGTCGGCTGCGTAGTCCGACGGGATGAACCGTTCGACACCGGCGTCCACCGCTGCCCGGAGCAGCGCACGCTGCGCGTCGACGATGACCGGGCGTGTGCCGCTCACCGCGGACACGACGACCTCGACCCCGGCGAGCGCCGACGTCAACGCGGCGTGGTCTCCGTAGTCGGCCCGGACCACCTCGACGTGGTCGTCGCCCTCGGCCGGTGGAGTTGCCGTGGATCCGGGCCGGGTCAGGACCCGGACGTGGGTGTCGTGCCGACGGAGTGCCCGGACGATGCGTCCGCCGAGGTCACCGGTGGCGCCGGCGACGAGGACGGTGGTGGTCACGCCTTCTCGACGTCGGAGAAGAGCCCGGTGAACGTCGCTCCGGTGGCGCCGAGCTGGCCGAAGAAGGCGCCCGCTTCCTCGCCGGCGACCGCTGCCGACGCGTCGTCGTAGGAGTCGAAGTACAGGTCGAGCGTCCGGTGGGCCGGGGTGGGCGTGCCGTCCTCCTTCGGCCAGACCTTGCCGGCTTCGAGACGGCGGAGCTCCGGCAGGGCGCCGGCTGCTTCCTCGAGCGCGGGGTACGCCTGCTCGAATGCCGCGGGGTCGGTCGGGTTGTCGATGATGAGGGTGATCTTGGTCGTCATGGGGCCAGTGTTCTCCCTGGTCGCTGTCGCCGTCCGAGGGAACGTCGTCGCCGCGCGTGGCTCGTCTCCCTCACACGCATCTCGTCGCCGGGCATGGAGGGCGACGGGCTTTCGAGATCCCGGAGACCTGACGGCCCGCGGGACGCATCCGTACGACGCACCCTCGTCGCGACGGATCGCGGACCACCCATCTGGGACAAGGCCTCTCGACAGCCGGTGCGAACAGACGCCGATGTATCCCGCGGAACAAGCGCGAACACTCTTCGATTGCAGGCGTCGAGAATGCTCGTAGCGTCGAAATGCCGCTGCGGATGTGGGAGTTTCGCGGTCGCGGTACCGGACGCTGCGCCGGTCGTGTCCATCGGGGAAGTGCCTGCACTCATCGCAGACGAGCCTCCGATCGAGGTGCTGCCCGTCTTCAGCGATGACGGCACCCTCACGAGCGTTGAAGTGACCCACTTTCTCGCGGAGCCGGACGTCGTCCCTGCGGCGACTCACCTGACCGCTTCTTGGCCGCGTTGATCGCCTGGGTCGTTCGGGCCAGCCGTGGCCGCTCGACGGAGCCGGGGGTAGCTCTCTGGTCCGGTAGTCCATTGGCTACCGGTCACCCGGCTCGTCGCGCCTCAGCGCATGCCTGGGAGACGTACGAGTCCTCGCATACCGAGCGACACACAGACGATGCCGGCCGAGGCTGCGACGGCCCCGAGAAGCACCGCTGGAAGCTGAGTTCGACCGGCGTACGAAAAAGGGTCGGCCGCGGTCCCGAATAGGAGAGCAACATCGAGCGAGACCACTCCGAGCACCAGCATCGTCACTGACCCGGATCGGCTCGGCTCTTCCTCCGACTCTGCCGGTCCTGATCTGGTCATGGGCCAACCGTAGGCCGGAGTGTCCTGCTCTACCCAAGTGAGTCGCGACCGCCTGGCTTGCTGCGACGTCCGGCAGTCGATCGGCTACAGGGACGCACGTTTGCTGCTCGCGTTTCTAGCCGGAGCCTTTCGAGCAGGTGGCTTCTGCCGCCGTCTGTCCCGTGATGGTCGAGGGGAGCGTAACGGATGTTTGTGATGTTCTCGGCGTGACGTTCATGGGACCGTCCGTTGGAGATGCGGGTGCGGACGGACTGGTTGATGACGGAGCAGAGGTGGTCTCTGAAGGCGCTGCGCCGCCCGAGGGTTGCTTCGTGGCACCTCCACCGAGGGCCGAGTCGTCGAGGTTCGTCTTCGCGTCGGTCCGCAACGCGGTGTTGAGTGCTTGAGCGGGCTGCTCGTCGACGATGAGGCGATTGACGTCTTCCGGATTGGGAAGGGTGGGGTACTGCACGAACAGCACCTTCGACAGGTCCATGCCTCTGAGAGTCAGGGCAAGGGAGACCATCGTGTCGGGGCTGGTGAGGTTGTCGCTGAGGATCATGTTCGACAGCGCTGCCTGGGCGAGCTTGTAGAGCGTCACCGGGTTGGACAGCGCCCCGCCGGGTGCGAGCACCTTCCGGGCCAGCGCGGAGAGGAACACCTGCTGGTTGCTGATGCGCCCGAGGTCGCCGCCGTCCCCGACGCCGTGTCGACTGCGGAGGAAGGCGGAAGCGGTCTGTCCCTCGATGGGATGGACGCCGGGTTCGAGGTCAAGGCCGACGTACGGATCATGGATCGGAGTTGCCACGCAGACCTCGACGCCGCCGACCGCGGTCGACATGGCTGCCACACCGTCGAACTTGAGGACGCCGGCGAACTGCGCCTCGACCCCCGTCAGCGATTTCACAGCTGCGACGACGCATCCCAAGCCGCCCTGGTTGCCGCCACGGGAGAGCGCTTCGTTGAACATCGCCCGCACCGCAGGTCGAGTCTGCCCGGTGTCCGTGTCCACGCAGGCCGGCAGCTCCACGACGGTGTCGCGCGGGATGCTGACGGCAGTCATCTGCTGATGGTCCGCGGAGATGTGGATCAGCATGGTCACGTCGTTGTTCAAGCTTCCCGGGTCACCTTCGGCAGCTTCGGTCTGGCCCTGACGGGTGTCACTGCCGACGACAACGAAGTCGACCGCACCGCGGATGGCGTCGGCACCAGTCTTACTGGGCCTACCGGCGGCACCGATCTGGACGGTCTGTACCGAAGAACCGAGGTTCCCGACCGCGATCGCCGCGATGCTCGTCGCACTCGTCACAGCGACGACGGCAGCGATGCTGAGCAGCTTCGCCGCTTGGAACCAACTCGACCGGCGAGTCAGTCGCCCGTGCCGAACACTCGCACCTCCGTCGGTTCGATGATTCATATCGATCCCCCTCGCCGCGAACGATAGCAACACGAGCAAAGGTCAAGGTCGACGATGTCGCCCCGTTGAGGTTGAACCGCAGCAGCAGAGAAGGGTCAACGTGTCTCGCTGAACGATCGACCACCGGACAGCGGCCAACTACGCCTCACTGCCTTCAAGTCGACCTGGTTGGGTGGAGTCCATGTGGATCCCCGGACTCATCGTCGGGCCAGCGATCGTTGCCGTAGCGGTCACCGCGTTCGTGCGTCCGGCGCCGATCGCGCAGTACTTCGACGATGCCCAGCGGAGCAGCCGCGGTCCGCAGGGTGCGATGACCCTGGGACTCGTCCGTGTGCTCGCGGTAGGGCTGGCAATGATCGGCGTCATCTGGACACTCCTATCCATCTTCGGTCACCCCAAGTGACCTGAAAGTCCCAGGCGCGACCAATGGAGTCCGGTGGGCGATCGGCCAGTGAGACGGCCAGCTGGTCGCTGGCAGTTATCGCAGCCGTCCTCGTCTGCGACCGCTGGGCGACCGTCTGCTGAGGCAGCGAGGCGCAAGATGAACGATCGACGAAGCTGCCCAGAGCCTCAGCGTTCGCTTCGCGGATCAGGGACTTCTCACACGCAGCCCCGGCGGCCTTTCGATTGGGTTGGCGGGTGGCGACGAGTCTTGAGTTCACCGTGGGAGACCGTGAACGGCACCAGGTCGTGTACGCGTGGGATCAATTCACCGGACGACTTCGAATCACTGTTGACGGCCGAGAAGTGGTCAGCACGATCCGGATGTTCTCAGTCAGGACATCGGCTGACTACGAGCTGACGGTGGGCGAAGCAGAGCGGCACGAGGTCCGGATCACCAAGGAGCGTCCAGTCGCGCTTGCAGCCTTTCGTCCGCAGACGATCACCGCGTACGTCGATGGCCGCGAAGTAGCGCGCACGGACGGCACGATGCGACGCGGCCAGACGATCGGCATCGGTGTCCTGATCGGCGTGCTCTTCGTAGGTGGCCTAGCCCTGCAGCTCATCACCCAAACCCGCTGAACCGCCCGCTGATCGATCGGTCATCGAGGCCCAAGTTCATCCGCCAGAGGCAGGCCGGTGTCGCCCACGTCCGACGAAGTATCGTCGTTGGGTGAAGTGGATCGTTGGACTCTCTGCGGTGCTTGTGCTGCCGTGCTTCGCGCTCGCCGCGATCGCAATCGCTTACTTCGCTTCTGCCCACGGGGACGCGGGGCGCGTCCTCGAGGGATGTCTTTTCGCGGCTGGTGCTGCGTTGTGCGCCGTCGTATTGGTCCTTGCGCACCGAGCAGGTCGCAACCTTCTGGCTGATGAGGCCATCGAGCGCCGAGCGCAGTGGGATGTCCAAGCCGGTGACATCGACCCCAGACCGAGGGCGGACGGCTCTCGTGACGACGGGCCCGCTACCCCGCCTCGGTGAAGGATCGGCTAGCGAGACCGGCGGGTGCTCGTGACTGCAGCCAGGAGCACTCTTCACCAGTGGCTGGTTGCCATGATGTTCATGCGACGCATTGGTGCCACTCTTGACACATGGGTGCATCCCGGTTTCTCCGCGAGGCTCTCCGAGATGTTCTCGGCCCCGCACTCCGAGCACACGGATATCGAGGAACGAGTCCGACGTGGCGGAAGTACAGTGCCGGCGGTGACGTCGCGGTGATCAACGTGCAGTCGTCAGCTTTCAACAGCGCCGACGAGGGTGCTTGTGTCGTCAACCTCGGTGTCGCACCAGTTCCGTGGATTGACCGGGAGGCCGCCGTGGGTCATGTCACTTCGGCCCCACGGCCTCGCCTGAAAGCAGACGAGTGCCTTTGGGTGCTTCGACTACATGCTCAGAGCTCTACTGACCCCGACGACGAGCGTTGGTGGAGCTACTGTGATGAAGCCTCCGCGGTGCGGGTAGCTGAGGCGATTGTGCGTGCGCTGCAGCAGGATTGGTTTTTCACCCTCGACTCTCTTCTGGACCACCACGAGATCTGTGGACGACTCTTCGTGGGGGATCCCGGCTTCGACCGGTTACAGGAGGAACCGGAAGAGATCGCGGCACTCTTGCGGCAACCCGGCCGCCCGCCCGAGCGCTCTCAATAGCCAATCGATCGCTGGAACCGGCCGCCGGGCCGGGTCGAGCTCATCGACGCTCCGGCGACGCGGCGCAGCCCTGCGGCCAACGTCCGGCCCCAGGGTCGAAGCCGAAGCAAGGACTCGGTCTTACATCGGCCCTTCGTGGAAAGCGAGGAGGTGCCCGTCGTCGGGACTGAGGTCAACGACGAACACCCAGGTTCGGTGGTCCGACAAGCCACGTTCGATCTTGCGCCGTCGCGCTCGGGTCGGCACGCGTGCCAGGACACCCTCCGGGAGGTCGGGCCCCGACCCGCTCTCGGCGGGGAGACCACCGCCGCTACACCACTCGATTCGCCAATCTGCCCCTGCCCTCAGCCTGCGCTCGACCTCGTCCCGAGTCAGCGCACCATCTGGCCATGAGTTCATGGCCGGATTGTGACACGGATCAGCCGTCCAATGGCCGATCCCGAGATGGCCGGATCCTCGCCTCGTTGGCTACAGCAAGAACGCAGTCGCTGCTTCGACCCCTTCAGTCGTCAGGCTCCAGCTCGGCCGCGCAAAGTCTTCCCGTCGCAGTCGCACCCCGACCTCGTCAACGACCTCATCAGCGCGGGTCTGAGCACGAGAGACACCGTTGACCTCGTACCCGAGCTTCCGCGACACCCGAAGAGATGCTTCGTTCCACGCTGCCGCGCTCGACTCCGCCCAGTCCGCTTGCAGGTGATCGAACGAGAACAGCAGCAGCGCCGCCCGCATCTCGGTCCCGAGCCCGTGTCCCTGATGCTCGAGGGCAAGCCATGATCCGCTCTCGACCGTCTTCCGCCCGGCGAAGCGGCGAGCGTGCAGCTCCTGCACCCCGACCGGCGTCCCGCGGTACAGCACTGTGAAGCTCACACTCCACGAGTCGCGGCTCAGTCCGGACCGGAGTTTCCAGTGGTACTGCGCGAAAGACCGCGCCAACGTGGTCGGCTCTTCGTCCGTCCACGGCACTCCGAACGGCATCCGGGCCGGATCATGCACACCCGACAAGGCCGCGTCGACGAGCCCAGGAAGATCCTCATCGCGCAGCGGCCGCAACTCCAGTCGAGGACTGATGAGGCGCAGACCGAACAAGGGCCAAACGTGATCGAGGTCCATCGCCCAACGATACGAGCGCGGCTGCGAACGTTACGGGCGGGCAGAGGCATCGGCCACCGATCGGCGGACGAGACAGCCGTACCGTGGAGCACGGTGTGCTTCGATACCCCGATGAAACTCCACGTCGAGGCGCATGGGCAGGGGGACCGCAGGGCGGTGCTGCTGCACGGGATGATGGGTTCTCACGAGAGCTGGTGGCGAGTGGCGCCCCTGCTGGTCGCGAACGGCTATCGCGTCCTAGGGGTGGATCTTCCTGGGCACGGACTGTCACCAAGCGACCGCACCCTGACGGTGGATCGGGCCGCTCGATCGATCGCGGAGTCCGTTGCAGACGAATTTGGCTCGACGCCTGACCTCGTAATGGGCCATTCGTACGGTGGGTTACTCCTCGCCGCGGCCGTGGACGCCGGGGTGCTGACCCCGGCACGCTCGGTCTACATCGATGCTCCCTTCACGTCGCGCGGCGGCTGGGACCGCGCCGAACTCACCACCGAGTACGAGCAGGACAAACGAGCGCGCACGTACGACGGGCTCCGAGCATCGCGGCCGTTCTACAGCGACCAGGACTGCGTTGTCGAGGCTCGTGCAGCGAAGCACTTCGATCCGGCCACGGCAGTGTCGCCGGCAACGGGCCCTGGGGTGTCCTTCGAGCCGGAGCCCGGATCGATCATCGTCCGAGCGAAGCCGAGCCTGTACGTCGATGACGTGACAGCGGCGCACCACGAGAGCCGGGGCGTGATCGTCCGGGACGTCCCCGGAGCAGCCCACTCCGTCTGGTACAGCCACTTCGACCAGTTCGTCAGCGCGCTGCCCGAGGTGTTCCAGTAAGACATCGACCATCGAGACGCGGTGACGGAGGTGCTGGACAAGGTGCCGAGGCATGGAGACACCGTTGACGGAACAGATGCGCCGTGCTGTCGTCCCCGCCGGCAGATTCAGACGGACCCCGCTTGAGCGGTCCGACCAACGGATCTCCTGGGACCGCACCGATGGAGCTTTCTTCGCGGCCGGCGCGTGCCACGTTCTCGCGTACCGCTGCGCGGCGACGCGACGGAGGGTCGCCATCGGCATCCAAGCTATGCGACGGGCTGACGACGGAGCTGTAGTCCACGTCGTCGCAGCGTGGGGTGAGTGGCTGTTCGACTTCAACGGCTGGAACCCCGCTTCGGACCTCCTCCTTGCGAACGAAGAGTTCGAGCAGACCAGGTTCAACCTGCATCCCATCGAGGCGGGCGTGGAGGACTTCTGCCTGCGGTGGAACCATCGACTGCCGAATCAGTATCACCACGACCCAACGGGCCGGGCAGATGCCTTTGTCCGACGCTTCACGCCCCTGTTCATGGCGGCAGCGACGTCTCGATAGTCAATCCGCTACTGAGTCTGATTGACGCGTCCTCGGCAAATGCGCAGCCACAGCGCAACACCCGCGGCGTCGAGCCCTACGAGAAGGACGATCGCTACGTGGCCACTCAGCCACAGCGCCGCATCATGCGGAAGCAATTGTGACGGCTCGAATGCCCCAGTCGCTTCCGAACGTTCCACCGCCCAGTCGTTGGCCGCTGAGTACAGGGCAAAGAAGCTCACGAACACCACGTTGAACAGCGCCGCAAGCACCCACATCGTCACGACCAGGGCACGCGGCAGGGCCGCGGGCGCTCTGACTTCGCTCATCCCGACACAGTACGAGCGCGCGGTGGAGTCTCGGTCGCAGAGCGCCTACACCGCGATGAACGTCCTCGAGGGTTCTCTGCGCTTGCCTTGACGGTGACCGGTACCGTCCACCCAAGGATGGCCCACCGAGACGTAGGAGCACCCGCAGAGAGTCTCATGCTCCGCGGCGCTGCCGATCTACTCGTGCTGGCATCAGGCGATGCGGATGCTCCTCGTGGCAGGGTGCCAGCGGAACAGCTCAACGAGACGCGACAAGCCTGGAGTGCGCGACACCACGAGGAAGATCGCGTAGCCGACGGCCCCGCCGACGGTGTTCCAGAGGAAGTCATTGACGTCCGCGACATGGCCGCCGCCGAAGAGTCCGTCCGTAACGATCTGCAGGAGTTCGATCGCAAGACTGACCGCCGCGGCGGTCAGGACCACCTTCGCCCAGGACGGTCGGCGCATCAGCAGCGGTATCAAGATGCCCAGCGGGGCGAACACGATCACGTTGGTGATCGCGTCCATGACCTCGTAGTCGTAGAACGGGATCAGGGCCAACTTCGGTGTCCACGGCTGCAGCTGCGGCGGCCGGTTGAGGTAGATCGGGAGCACGGTGTTCGCGAAGATCCCGGCAGCGTAGACAGCCAGTGCGCCCGCGACGGTTGCGCGAGGCCAGGTGAATCGTCCGCCGCGGAGCAGGAGCAGCAATTGGACGAGCAAAGCGATGGTGCCGACCACGAGGGCAACGGGCAAGGCGGGGACTTCGCCGAACGGATTGTCAGACACTTGAACGATCCTGCCCATCTCGCCTGGCCGACGCGTCCCTCTCGAGGTTGATCCGCGGGCAGGTCGCTGCGAACTGATGCCAGGTAGGGCGCAGTCCCCGCGCTGACCAAACGCGCGCCCGCGTCCGCTAGACAATCGGCTCTTGAGACGGGTCTTCGTCCTTGGTGCTGCGAACGCTCAACACGCCCTGATGTGGTCCGACGTGCAGGCTCCACTCCTCGCGGCATCCCTCTTTGCGCTCAAACCGCCGAGGACTCGCCCCTGTCATACAGGGGGTATGCGAGCACGCCCTGGCCGCGGAAACCGACAGCATGCCAGAACGCCACCGCATCGCGGTCCTCGGATGACGGGTCGACCACGAAGTGGGTCCTGCCGCTCGCCCGGACCCGCTCGAGCACGGCCTCGACCACCTGTCGACCGACACCCGCACCGCGCTCCGCCGGGAGCAGGATGAGGTCCATACCGGCGCCCGACTCATCGGCGTACAACTGCGTGAAGCCGACCACTCGGTCGTCGACTTCGATCAGGAAGCACTCGACGTCCGGGAGACGGGCGCCCAGGTACTTCTCTCGGAGCTGCGAGTCGGACCGGAACCCAGGACCACCCCATCCCTCGAACGCCGGATCGCGGAACAGGGCCTGCACCGCGGGGAAGTCGTCAGACGTGGTGGGCCGAAGGATCAGCGCTCGCTCGCTCCCTCGCATTGGCCGAGCCTCCCACCGCACGTCCCGCGGGTCAACAAGCAGCACGGGGTCTGTCTTTTGACCACTACGCCTCTTCCGATCAGCGCACTACGTTGACCGTCGCGGACGACGGTCGTGCGCGTGGTCCGGATCAGCCACGAATGCTCGTTCGTAGATGTCGTAGACCACCGCAGCCTTCGCGTCGTTGTAGCGGATGCGTTCGCCAGCGCGCACCGCCTCAGCCTTCGCGTCTGCGTACGCCTGACGATCTTCAGGGTGGGTCCGCAACCACTCCACGAACACGCGATGTCGTCGCGGCTCCACCGCATCCGGCGACCACACGTGCAGGTTGGTGTTGGGATCGCCGAGGGTGAGCTGACGGTGTGCGTCGCCGGCGATCGCGTCGCGGAAGATCAGACGAAACCCAACGGCTTCGAGCCGCGGGAGCCAGGCATCCTCCTCGAGCACGTCGGGCACGAGCAAGTCGCCGTCGATGACCGGCTTGGCGGTCATCCCGGGCACGGCCGTCGAGCCGACGTGTCGGAGCGTGCCATCAGCGCCGAGCGCACGGTCGACGAGATCGCGCACGCGCAGGTAGGAGTCGATCCACGACGGGTCGTACGCCTGCGGTGGACCGGGCTCGGTCTGTCGGAACGCGATGCGCTGCGATTGACGGGCTGCATTGCCGTTGTCGACGAACGGACGCCAGAGGGGGTGCGTCACCACAGTCCCATCATGGACCGCTCAACGCGTCTCGGCCGCCTGTCCCCGACGGTGCGGGACCGTTGGGTGCGAAGAAGGGGCTTCGAGTTCACGCACCCACGCCACCTCCCGCTCGAGCTGACCGGTCCTCGAGAAGAGACGCACTTGCTGCGTGTCGGACAGCACGGCGGCGAGTGCACTCCGGTCCGCCGGACCGAATCCGAGTTTCTGCCAGAAGGGCCCTGATCGGCGCGAGAAGAGCCACGCCCGCGATGCGCCCGAGCGGGATGCTTCTTCGAGGGCGAACCTCGCGAGGGCCGTGCCGGCGCCAGCGGTGCGCCGTGTGCTCGAGACCGCGACGCTCCGGATCAGAACGTCCGCGCCGTCAGTGCTGGTTTCGTATCCGCAGCTGCCGACGATCTTGCCATCGTGGTCGCGCTCGACCCAGACTCGGACGGCGGGTGAGTCGAGACCAGCGATGGTGAGATCAGCTTCGCTGAGGAACGCACAGAGCTCCTGGACGTCGTCGCTCGTCACCGGTTGGTAGGTCATGACTCATGCTCTCGCAACACGCCGCCCTGACCGGGACCGGCTGTCAAGACGGCTTCCATGGCGGCTGACCGGCGTCCAGGACGAGGCGGACTGCACGTCTCGCTTCGTCAGGTACGAGACGTTCCTCGTCGAGTGACGTCGCTGCGACCCATCTCGGCTCGTACGTGTTGCGCTCCGACGTCCGGGCGAGCTCCGGCCCGCCGAGCGACACTTCCGAAGAGGCGACTCGCACCGCGAAGTACGCGGCAGGCACGGCGCGGTCCACAGGGACGTCGAGCAGCTCGCCCACGTCGCCGCTGAGCCCGGTCTCTTCGAGCAGTTCACGACGGCAGGCCTCGCGCAAGGTCTCGCCCGCTTCCACGCCGCCTCCGGGAAGCACGCAGTAGCTCCGGCCGTCCTGGAACCGCCTGATGACGAGGACCTGCCCATCGAGCAGGACGACCGCCGCGGATCGGATGCGCATGCTGCCAGTCCACCATGCGCCGGCTCGAACCAACAGAACCCGCGACGACTGATGACCCAGCGCGACGCTTCGTCCTCCTCTGGGTGGCGCCTGTGCGCGGGACGTGGGCGAGCCACCAGGATGGACCGGACCACGCGAGCGCGTCGGTCGGAGAGGACACCGTGTCGGACGACATCAGCAATGCCGGACTGCAGGCCATGATCGAGCGAGCCGGACGGATCACCGCCGACGAGGCAGAGACGCTCGACGTCGCGTGGAAGGCCGACGAAGGCATCCTGCTGCCGGAACCGAGTGCATCCCTCGCGATCCAGGGAGGCGCTGACGGGCGGATGGTCACGAACGCCGACCTCGTGGCTGCATGGCAGCACGCGCTCGAGGCCGCAGGAGCAGCGGGCCGCGTCGAGGAGATCGAGGCCGCGCAGCAGGCCGGACGCGCGGTGCGACACTCGGATGCGCGCCTCCGCGACCGGGCGGGCGCCGAGGAGGCAGTCCGATCCGCGGTGCTCGCCACCGGGGTCCGTGACCTCGTCTCGGACGACGAGTACGCGACCTTGACGGCCGCCTGGCGGAAGGTGCTCGGGAACGTCTGACCCGTAGCCGGTCGGAGCCCCGACCTCCCGGCGTCGAACCGTCAGGGGCGGGCGACGCCGCTGAAGTCCGGTGAGCCGTCCGGCGCCGCTGGCAGCGGCGTCCCGTCGACGTAGCGCGGCCAGGCGAGCGCGCGGGCCCCGTCCGGTCGACGTTCGTAGAGCAGACCGTCGCTGCCCGCGACCGTCACGGCCGTGACCTCAGTGGTCGACGTGCCGTCCGCGGTGGTCGACCGGGTCACCTCGGCTCGAGACTCCCCGTGGCCGGCGGACGGCTCGGACGCCGCCGCGGGACCGGCTGGACCGGGGACGCCCGACCACGCGTCGTCGATCGGGACGGCCGTACCCCGCCTGTCGGGGACGGACACCGTGCGGACGGTCTCCGCCGCGACCTCGGGCTCCGACGATCCGGTCGGCGCAGGCTGGGGCCACGTGGCTGCAGTCGGCGCGGAGGAATCACCCGGCCATGCGAGGGCGGGATCGCGCGGTCGGAACAGTGCGTTGCTCAGCGGCACGACCACCGTTCCGAGCAGATCGAGGATCACCACGACCCACACCAGTCGCCAGTACCCGCTGGCGAGGTCGAGGTCGGGAGCCAGGAGCGGCACCGACAGCAGCAGGGCGAGCAGCGCGATCACCCCGACGGTCGTCTTCGCGACGAGCTGCAGCAGCGGGGTCGGGTAGCGCCGGTGGATGACGAGGAGCAGGTGGACGTGCAGCAGCGCGAAGCGTGCGACGAACACGATGCCGACCCACTGCATGAACTGTTCGCCGACGATCCAGATCCCGTCACCGCCGGAGGGGTCGGCCGGGACGATCCAGACCTTGGCGAGGCCGGTGGCGAGCAGGTACAGGGAGACGATGATGCTCGCGAACGCGAACCTCCCGGACCGTCTCGACGACACGTCGGCGTCGTACCAGGACAGGAGCGCGAAGACGACGACCACGACGACGGTCAGCAGGAGTTGCACGGCGACCCGACCGAAGTCCCCGAGGAGCACCGCGACGATGCCGACCAGTCCAGCGGCGACGACGGCACCGATGATCGTCTTGAAGACCAGGGGGCGGACCTTCGCCCACCGTGGGTCGATCGTGCCCGTCAGGACATCCGTGCTCGCCATGCGCGCCCTCCCTCACATCGGTGTCCCCGAACACTAGCGGCGCTCGACCGTCCGCACAGCGGCATGAACGGGCGCCGCTCGGTCTGCGCAAGGCCGGGGCTTTCCAAATCTGTCCGTTCGCCACCTCGCCCGACTGGGAACGATGGCGCGGCGTCGCTTCGACCATCGGCTATCGAGACGTTGTGTAGAGCAGGTCGGCAGCGTCGCGGGGAGTGAAACCCTGCACGTAGTCCCGTTCGTTCGGCAGCCAGATGTCGCGCCAGAGAGCTTCATGATTGCGGCCGAGCCTCCGGTCGCGGGCGATACCGCGGCGGGCGGCCGTCCGGAGGTCGACATCGCACCAGATGGTCACGTCGAGGGCAGGCAGAACTCTTGGGTGGAAAAGACCGATGAGGTCGACAATGAGGGTCTTCGCGTGCGGAAGAGGTTCCGCAGGACCGAGGGCTCGCTGAGCCCAGTCATACCGCTGGAAGTGGCCGGTGCGTCTCTCGCGAAAGGGTTCCAGCACCGTCGAGACCAGGCGGTCACGCTCCACTCCGTCCCAGTCTGAGGAACGACGGTGCGATCGAGCGGGATCCAGGAAATCGTCGCCACGCAGCCGCACGGCATCGGGGAGTGCCGCGACCAACCCGCGGGCGAGCGTCGATTTGCCCGAGCCGCAGAAACCGGAGATACCGACGACGATCGGATGTTCCACGACCCCCTCCCTCTCGACGATTTGTTCGAAGACGTCGCCCTGGTTCATCTGCCGAGGCTACAAGGAGCCCTCGCTCTGAAGTCGTCTCGGTGCGCGATGGCCGGTCGGACGGAGCACGCCTCGGACTGTTCGTCGAGGGATCGCCGACGGGTGCCGCTGCGGCAGAGTAGGTGCATGGTCAGCGGAGCGCCCAACACGATCCACTTCCATCGCAAGCACTACGAAGCGGTCATGTCCGGCGAGAAGATCACCACCGTTCGGTGGAACGAGGACGTACCGGTGGGAGCAGCCGTGTTCATCTTCGACGACCACCCGACGGCAAGACCAGTCCCCGGCGTCGTGATCGCCGTTCGCCGGTACCGGCTCGACGCCCTCACTGCCGAACAAGCCCACCAGCCTCCGGAGACCGACATGGAGCGCTTCGCACAGCAGCTCCGCGAGAACTACTACCCGGACATGCCGTCCGATGCCGTCGTCGAGGTCGCCCAGCTCGCTGTCGAGACGTCTCAGTAACCGACGACCTGCACGGCCGCAACGTACCGCGTGGAGGCGTTCGGCTGCCGAACTGCTCCCGAAGATCAACCAGAGCGGGATCACCAGTCGAGGCCGTCCACGCCTGCTGGCGACCGATCGCTGACAGGTCCGCTGGCGCACGGGTCGGCGACCCCGCCGTCGATGACCTCCGACATCGCCCGCAGCGAAGTGACGCCTACGGACCGGCCCGGCTCGAACGGACAGCCACCCTCGCCGTGCTGCGGGCAGGGCGCACCCGTACCGGGAAGATGCGCCTTGGGCGGGCTCGCGTGGGGCATACAGCCACTCAGCGAGCAGTCGTTCCAGGTCTTGTCGGCGGACACCTGTCCGGGCTGGAGGTCGTCGTGACCGTCGTTGCGCGAGCGCTCACCGTTCGGGCGAGCGGTAGTGGCTCGCCGAGCATCTGACTCCAGCACTTTCGGCGACCGATCCGCTCGCGCGACGACTGAGCGCGTAGCGTCCGCTTGGTGAGTGCTCTCTGGATCGGCCTGGCGGCCGTGGTCTGCCTTGCTTGGGGCAGTGTCCTGGTCATCTTCCCCGAACCGATCGAACGGTTCTCCCGGAAGGTGCAAGGCGAGTTCTGGGGAGGTCAGTTCACCCCGGAGTTGACGAGGTTCATCGGGTGCGGCTTCGTGGTCGGCGGTGTGGTGGTGGCAGTGACGCTGCTCGTGCACATCCTTCGTGATTGAAGGAGCGCCTCCTCTGAGAAGCGCCCACCGAGCCAGGTCGGGTGTCCGAGCAGTCAGCTGTCGAGTGCGATGACCCACGGGATCAGCAGGAGGCCCGCGACGAGCAGCACGCCGATCCCGGACCAGAACCACGGAGCACTGGTCCCACGCTCCGCCCTCGCCCGGCCGATCCCGTCTCGGCGGATCGCGATGACTGCAGCACGCCCCATCAACCCGAGCCCCGCCAGCATGATGATCATGAAGCCCCACCACGTCCACCACGAGAACTCCACGAAACGAGTATGCCGGGTGAGAGGCGGACCTGATCGCGACGCGAGCAACGGGGTTCTCCTCGACGACCGCGATCGCGGATCATCGCAGATGCACGAGACCGGCGCGGGTGGGGACGAAGCCGCAGGCCCCCTCGTAGAACGGCACCATGTCCTCTCCGTAGTCGACGAACAACCACTCGCAGCCCGAAGCGCGGACCGCTTCCACCGCGGAGCGGACGACCGCGGTCCCGAGGCCCTGGCGCTGACGGGACGGATGCGTCTTCGTGTCGATGAGGAACGCGTGGTCCGCGCCGTCCCACGCGACGTTGACGAACCCGACCAGAACCCCGTGCGGGTCCCGGCCCGCGACCCAGCCGAGCGAGTGCGGGCGGACCCGATCCCACCAACCGGGTTCGGGCGCGCCTCCGTGTGCCGCGGTGAGGTCCACGATCTCGTCGTCGCCGATGTGCGAGCGCCAGGTCAGGGTCACGTCGTCGTGGTGCATCGTCCCGAGCTTCCACGACGGAGTCGTCTGCGCCACTGCGTCATCACGGACCGGCGTGCGGACGACCGCTGCCAGATCGGACGTGCGAGGATCGGGCCGTGGGGGAAACGAAGGTGTTGCCAGCGGACGCGCCGGAAGTCGCGGAACTCGAAGCGCAGGGGTGGCGCGTCACCGCCCGGTCGTTCGGCGCGCAGCTCGACGTCGACCGGATCGACCGGCAGCGGCTGCAGTCACTCGTGGACCGCACCGCTGGCACCGGGACGACGCGGGCGCTCGGCCCGGACGACGTCGACGCGGTCCTGCGGCTCGACGCCCAGACGGCCCACGACTACCCCGGCGGCGTCGCGACCCAGCACACCCCGCTCGACCACAGGACAGCGACCCCGACGACGTCGAGGCCGGCGTTCGGAACGGTCACGCCGGACGGTGAACTCGTCGCGATGACCTTCGTCGACACGGACGGGCCCCACGCTGAGACCGACTTCACGGTCGTCCACCCCGGGCTGCGCGGCGACGGGCTCGGACAGGCGGTCAAGGCTGCGTCGGTGCTCGCGTTGGCGGACGCGGGCACGACCCGGTTCCGCACCGGCGGATCGGCGGAGAACACCGCGATCGCGGCGGCGAACGCCGCCCTCGGCTACGTCCGCGACGAGGAGTGGGTGACGCTCGAGCCGCGCCCGCGGTGAGGACGTGCGCACCGCCGGACGGGAGGCGCGGGTCGGGCCCGCACCGCGCCTCCCGTCCGTCAGACCAGCCGCTGGGTGATGCTGCCGCCTGGCCCGTCCAGTACGACGTCGGCGAGCGCGCCGTTCACCAGCGGCAGCTGCGGCGGCTGGTGGCCGGTGTCGAAGTCGAGCACCACCGGGATGCCGAGGTCACCGAGTGCTCGCCGCACGGCCTCGTCCTGGTCCAGCCGGGGCACCGCTGCGCCTTCGGTACGGCCGATGAGGAGGCCGTTCGCGTCGTCGAACCATCCGGCGAGCCGCAGCGCTGTGAGCATCCGGAGCGCACTGACGGCGTTCGACTCCGCGACCTCGAGGTACACGATCGTGCCCTCGGGCGCGAACTGCCGCGCGAAGCCGGGCACGTCGCCGTACGGGGTGCCGGCGAGCAGCGACACCGTCTCGAGGCACCCGCCGATGAGGCGTCCGCGGATCGCGACCTCGGACGCGCCGTCGAGGGCACGCCACCTGGTCGGGGTGTCGTAGGCGCCGTCGCGGTCGAGGGCCTCGTCGGCCCAGGCTCCCCACGGGCGGCTCCGGCGACGCGGGGCACTGCGTTGCTCGATCGTCCCGCCCGGCGGGAGCGCTGCCACGTCGGTCCAGCGCGCGAACTCGGCGGGGAGCTCGTAGGGCTCGTCCATCAGGTTCGCACCGTGCAGCGTCGCGAGGCCGGTCATCGTGGTCATGGGCAGGAGCAGCGTGGAGATGTCCGACCAGCCGACGAACCAGGCACGCGAGGCGGCGAGGGTGTGCCAGTCGATCGACGCGACGAGCTCGACGGCGAGTTCCCCGCCCCAGGGCGGGAGGACCGCGTCGGCGGTCCGGAACGCGTCGTGCAGGTCGGCCACACGCTCGGCAGCAGCGGCGGGGACGAGCCCCGGGGTGGTGGCGTGCGGCCGCACGTGCACGGTGAGTCCCCGTGCCGTCAGCGCGTCCACGCCGTCCTGCAGCCGGCCGTGCAGGTGCTCGGAGACGCCCATCGAGGGGGCCGGCACCTCGACGCGCCCGCCGGCGACCAGGGGCCTCGGGTAGGTGATGCCCGCCATGCTCAGGCGGCGTCCAGGCGACCGGCGCCGACCGGCAGCGGACCGGACCGGTAGACGAGCGAGACGTCGGCCGCGGTCACGGTCCTGGTGGCCGTCCCGAACCGCCACACGCGGTTGTACAGGTAGACCCCGATCCGCGTGCCGCCCTCGTCCGGGACAGCCCACGTCCCGGTCCCCCACTGCGCGGGGTGGCCGACGCCGTCGATGGTCACGGTCGGTCGGGCGAACCAGGTGAGCATCGGGCGGGTGATCCGGAGTTCCACGCGGCGCTTGGTCGTGCCGGACGGCTGTGTCGTTTCCACCGTCGCAGGATACGGTGCCGCCGGATCAGCGCCCGCCGCGCATGTGCGCCGCGATCGCCGCGCGGTCCGCGGGGTCGAGCGGCGCCACCGGGTACCGGCTCATGTCCTCGTGGAACTCGTACCCGTCCCCGGAGGCGCGCGGGATGACGTGCAGGTGCGCGTGCGGCACGCCCTGGTCGGCCGCGGCGCCGTTCGACATCACGAGGTTCGTCCCCTCGACGGCCGTGCCGAGCACCTGGCGCAGTGCGCGATCGGCGCGCTGGGCGACGAGGGCCAGCTCGACGACCTCATCGTCGTCGAGCGCGGCGAGGTCCGGCGCGTGCCGGATCGGCAGCACGAGCACGTGGCCAGGGTTGATCGGGTGGCTGTCGAGGACGGCGACGACGAGGTCGCCCCGCACGACGACGTCGAACGAGTCCGCGGCGAGGTGGGCACAGAAGTCGCACGAGTGATCGGCCGTCATCCGCCGAGCGTAGCGATCGACCGAATGTAGGTTGACAGCGTGACGACGATCGACCTCAACAGCGACCTCGGCGAGGGCTTCGGCGCCTGGACGATGGGCGACGACCGGGCGATGCTCGACGTGGTGTCGTCGGCGAACGTCGCCTGCGGGTTCCACGCCGGCGACCCCGCGATCATGCTCGACACCTGCCGCCTGGCCGCCGAGCGGGGTGTCGCGGTGGGGGCCCATGTGGCGTACCGGGACCTCGTCGGCTTCGGCCGGCGCGCGGTCGACGTCACGCCGGAGGCGCTGTACGCCGACGTCGTCCACCAGCTCGGCGCCCTGCTCGCGACGGCGCGCGTGGCCGGCACGACGGTCACGTACGTGAAGCCGCACGGCGCCCTCTACAACACCGCCTGCGCCGACCCGGTGCAGGCCGACGTCGTCGTCCGGGCGACGCGCGACGTCGACCCGACCCTCGCGGTCCTGGCCCTGCCGGACTCCGAGCTCCTCCGCGCGGCGACCGCGCACGGGCTCCGCGCGATTTCCGAGGTCTTCGCCGACCGGGCGTACGAACCCGACGGGTCCCTCGTGGCGCGCAGCCGCCCGGGTGCGGTCCTGCACGACCCGGCGACGGTCGCCGAGCGGGTGCTCCGGATGATCACCGACGGGACCGTCGTCGCCGTGGACGGCTCGGTCGTGCCGGTCCGGGCGGACTCGGTGTGCGTGCACGGCGACTCCCCCGACGCCGTCGCGATGGCCAGGGCCATCCGCTCGATCCTGGACCGCCACGGGGTCGCGACCACCCCGTTCGCCCCGACACCGTGAGCGCGCCGGTCGCGCACGCCGGACCGATCCCGGAGGTGCGCCGCGCGGGCACCCGTGCGGTGCTCGTCACCTTCGACACGCTCGCCGAGGTCACCGCGTTCCGCGCCGGAATCGAGGCCGCGCCCGTGCCGGGCGTGACCGAGCTCGTCTCGGGCGCGCGCACGCTGCTCGTCCGCTTCGACCCGGAACGCACCGATCCCACGCGGCTCGCACCGCGCCTCCAGGCCGTCGAACCCGTCCTGCCCACCCGAGCCGACCTCGGCGCGGTGACCACGATCCCCGTCACCTACGACGGCGAGGACCTCGACACCGTCGCCACCATGGTCCGCACCACGCGGGACGGGCTCGTCGCCTGGCACACCGGCCAGGTCTGGACGAGCGCGTTCTGCGGCTTCGCCCCCGGCTTCAGCTACCTGACCGGGACGGCACCGTCACTCGACCTGCCGCGGCGCACCACCGCCCGGACCGCGGTGCCCGCCGGCAGCGTCGCGCTCGCCGGGGAGTTCAGCGCCGTCTACCCGCGTGCCTCCCCGGGCGGCTGGCAGCTCATCGGCCGCACCGACGTCCCGATGTGGTCACTGGATCGCGAGCCACCCGCGCTCGCACCGGCCGGCACGCGGATCCGGTTCGTCGAGGTCTCCCGCGCATGAGCGGCCTCACCGTCCTGCAGGTCGGACCCGGGACGTCGACGCAGGACCTCGGCCGCCCCGGGTTCAGCGACGCGGGACTCGGGGCGTCCGGCGTCGCCGACCGCGGTGCAGCCGCACTCGCCAACCGGCTGGTCGGCAACCGTCCCGAGGCGGCGGTCCTGGAGGCGCTGCTCGGCTCCGTCACGCTCCGCTCGGACGCGCACGTGGTCGCGGCGCTGACCGGCGCACCCTGCCCGGTGACGGTCGAGCGGGCGGACGGTCGGGTGCGCGGCGCCGCCTGCTTCGAGATCGTCGCCCTCGCACCCGGCGACGTGCTCCGGGTGGGGGCCGCCACGTCCGGGCTGCGCACGTACCTCGCGGTCCGCGGAGGCCTCGCCGTCGATCCCGTGCTCGGCAGCCGCTCGTGGGACTCGCTCGCACACCTCGGTCCCCCGCCGGTCACGACCGGGGACGTCCTGCCGATCGGGGATGCCGCCAGCGCCTGGCCGCTCGTCGACGCCGTCGCACCGCCGCGCTGGCCCGCTCCGGGCGAGGCGGTCGTCCTCGACGTCACCGCTGGTCCCCGGGACGACTGGTTCACCCCGGCGTGGCGTGCGGTCCTCGTCGACCAGCTCCACCAGGTCACCCCGGACAGCGACCGGGTCGGCGTGCGGACCACCGCTGCCCGACCGCTCGTGCGCCGTGTCCCCGGCGAGCTGCCGAGCGAGGGCGTCGAGACCGGATCGCTCCAGGTCCCGCCGGCGGGCCACCCCGTCCTGTTCCTCGCCGACCACCCCGTCACGGGCGGCTACCCCGTCGTCGCGGTGCTCACCCCCGCGTCGGTGGACCGCGCCGCCCAGCTCCGGCCGGGCGACGCGATCCGGTTCCGCGTCCTCGACTGACTCAGCCGGCGTACTCCGGATCGGCCGCCGGGTCGTACGGCTGCACCCCCCACGAGCCGTCGTCCGACGCCGGGGCGGGGTGCTCGTTCTGCCAGAGGACGTCGACCGCGGACCACTCCGACGCGCTGCACCAGTCGAGCACGTACGCGTCGTGGGCCACCGGCGCCACGAACAACGACGACCTCGGGATCCGGCCGAGCGACTCCCCCCGTGCGGTCATGCACCCCTGCAGCCGGTCGAACGCCGCGAGGTACTCGCTCCGGGTGACGACGCCGTCCTCGGTCGCCTGGTCCTGCGCCGCGCTCGCCGCGGGCATCGGGGGCGTGCGCAGCCAGCCGTACGACAGCGTCCACCCGAGGTCCCCGTCCACGCTGAGCCGGATCCGGTGGCCGGCGATCTCCGACGATGCGTACGAGCCCGTGACGTGCGACCCGGCGGCGCACGACGCGCTGCCCCCGGTGACACCGGACCCGCGCTCGGTGATCTCGCCGCTCCCGGTGCGACACGTGGCGACCCAGGTGAACGTGTCGGCGCGGGCGGGCGCGCGTCCGACCGTGATCGTCTCGTCCGACGACCCGACCCGCCCGACCGGGCTGCCGACGACCCGCAGGTACGTCGCGCCCGACCCGCCGACGACCGTCGCGGCCTGGCTCTGGGCCTCGAGAGCGGCGGGGTCCGGACTCGCCGCCGCGGTGATCGCTCCACCGGCGGCAGCTCCGCCGAGGACGCACACCACCGCTCCCGCGATCGTCGCCGCCCGCCACCGTCGACGCCGCCGGGGCGTGTGCTCGACGGTGTCGACGAGCAGCGCCCGCAGTGCCCGGTCGCGGTCGCCCGGCTCCCTGTCCGTGGAGGTGCTCATGATCGTGCTCCGTTCCGTTCGACGGCCGGTCGGGTGGTGGGTGCGCTCGCGCCGAGTGCGGCGGCGAGGCGGGTGCGCGCCCGGGAGAGGCGCGACTTCACGGTCCCCGGCGCGATGCCGAGCGCCGCGGCGATCTCCCGCTCGCTGTAGCCCTCGAGGACCGACAGCGTGAGGACCTGCTGGTCGCGGTGCCCGAGCGTGCGGAGGGCACGGACGGCGTCCCCGTCGTCATCCCGGTCCGCGTGGTCGGCGACGGGCTCGGGCGGTGGCAACCGGTCGAGGGCGGCCCGGTACCGCCGGGCCGCACGGGTCTGGTTGCGGGCGACGTTCGTCGCGGTGACGAGGAGCCACGGCAGCAGCGACCCGTCGACGAGCCGCACCCGAGCCCGGTTCCGCCAGGCCTCGAGGAACACGATCGCGACCGTGTCGGCCGCGTCCGTGTCGACCGGCACGAGTCGCACGCAGTGTCGCTGCACCCGGTGGCGGTGCCGGTCGAACACCCGCCCGAACGCCTCGCCGTCACCCTCGAGCGCCATCGCCCAGTCCCCGCTGTCCATACCCTGCAGTGTCCGGGACGGCCGGATCGGTTCCACCCCGCCGCACCGACCGTGGACGAGTCCGGAACACACCGGACCGCCGACCGGTTGCAGCACGGGCGTGGTCGCACGTGGCGGCGACGTGTCGCCCCGGCGACCCCGAGTCGCTCCGGCGACGACGAGAGAGGTGCACCATGTCGATGACCGTCCTGCTCGAGGTCCAGCTCCGGACCGACGTCCCCACCGAGACCGTCGAGGCCGCGATCCGCGAGACCCTCGCCCAGACCGCCGCGTTCGCCGGCAACGAGTCGCTCGAGGTCCTCGTCGACGACGCCGACGCGTCGCGCGTGGTCGTCCTCGAACGGTGGACGACGTCTGCGGACCACGACGCCTACGTCGCGTGGCGCGGCACCGCCGAGGGTGCGGCCAACGCCCTCGCCGCCGTCGTCGCCGCGCCGCCGGTCACCCGGACGTTCGACCGGACCATCACGCTCGACTGACCCCGGGGCGGGAGGTCCCCCGGTCGTCCCCGGGGAGGGCGGTCCCCCGGCCGTGCCCGGGGAGGGCGGTCCCCCGGCCGTGCCCGGGGATGGGACGATTGGGGCATGACCGCCACGCTCGTCGCCAAGGGACTCTCCGGCGGGTACGCCGCACGCACGCTCTTCGACGCCCTCGACCTGACCGTCGCCCCCGGTGACGTCATCGGCGTCGTCGGGGTGAACGGCGCCGGCAAGTCCACCCTGCTGCGCCTGCTCGCCGGGGTGGACGAACCGCTCGCCGGCAGTGTGTCGCTCGCGCCGACCGACGCGTTCGTCGGCTTCCTGCCGCAGGAGCACGAACGCGTCCCCGGCGAGACCGTCGCCGCGTACATCGCCCGACGGACCGGCTGCGCCGAGGCGACCGCGACGATGGACGCCGCCGCTGCCGCGCTCGGCGATCCCGGCGCCGGGGACGCCGCGGCGGACGCCTACTCGGCGGCGCTCGACCGCTGGCTCGCGGCGGGTGCAGCCGACCTCGACGACCGCATCCCCGTCGTGCTCGCCGACCTCGGCCTGGCCGTCGGCGCCGACGAGGACGGTGTCGGGCCGGACTCGCTGATGACCGCGCTGTCCGGCGGGCAGGCCGCCCGCGTCGGCCTCGCCGCCCTGCTGCTCTCGCGGTTCGACATCGTGCTGCTCGACGAGCCGACGAACGACCTCGACCTGGACGGCCTCGACCGGCTCGAGGGCTTCGTGCGCGGCCTCCGAGGCGGGGTCGTCCTCGTCAGCCACGACCGCGAGTTCCTGGCGCGCTCGGTGACCGCCGTCCTCGAGCTCGACCTCGCGCAGTCCTCGAACCGGCTCTTCGGCGGTGGCTACGACTCGTACCTCGAGGAACGCGAGATCGCCCGCCAGCACAGGCGCGACGCCTACGAGGAGTTCGCGTCCACCAAGGCGGACCTCGTCTCCCGCGCCCGCACACAGCGCGAGTGGTCGAGCCAGGGCGTCCGGAACGCGATGCGCAAGAACCCCGACAACGACAAGATCCGTCGTCGTGCTGCCTCCGAGTCGAGCGAGAAGCAGGCGCAGAAGGTCCGTCAGATGGAGTCGCGCATCGCCCGGCTGGACGAGGTCGAGGAGCCGCGCAAGGAGTGGCAGCTCGAGTTCACGATCGGCAGCGCGCCCCGGTCCTCGGCGGTCGTCGCCACGCTGTCCGACGCGACGTTCGTGCAGGGCGACTTCACGCTCGGCCCGGTCTCGCTGCAGGTCGACGGCGGTGACCGCATCGGCATCACCGGACCGAACGGCGCCGGCAAGTCCACGCTGCTCCGCGCACTGCTCGGCAAGCAGGCGCCCACGACCGGCACGGCGTCCCTCGGGTCCAGCGTCGCGGTCGGCGAGATCGACCAGGCACGCGCGGCCTTCACGGGCGAGCAGCCCCTGGCCGACGCGTTCGAGGCGATCGTGCCCGAGTTCACGACGGCGGACGTCCGGACCCTGCTCGCGAAGTTCGGGCTCAAGGCGGACCACGTCGGTCGTCCCGCGAACGCGCTGTCCCCCGGCGAGCGGACCCGCGCCGGCCTCGCACTGCTGCAGGCCCGCGGCGTGAACGTCCTCGTGCTCGACGAACCCACCAACCACCTCGACCTCGCCGCGATCGAGCAGCTCGAACAGGCGCTCGACTCGTACGACGGCACCCTGCTCCTCGTCACGCACGACCGCCGGATGCTCGAGACCGTCCGCCTCGACCGGCAGTGGCGGGTCGAGGCCGGCCGCGTCACCGAGGCCTGACCGACCGCCGCACGGACTCGCCGTCGGTGCCGCCGGTCGGGGTCAGGGCGTCGGTACGCCGGGCGCGGAGCCCGCGGTCGCTCCGCCGCCCCGCGTCCACGAACCGGCCACCGGGCGTACCTCGACGAAGCCGCCCTGCTCGGTGGCGGGGTTCCGCCGGGCGATCGCGACGGCGGCGTCCGGGTCCGGCGCCTCGATGACCCCGATGCCGTCGAGCGCGGCCGTCACCCCGGGACCGCTCGACGGGCCGTCACCGTCGATCCGCACCGACTCGGCGGCAGGACCGAAGGCGAAGGCCGCGACGAGCACGCCGGAGTCGATGAGCTCCGAGGCGTGCCGGTCGTGGGCGGCGAGCTCTTCGGAGGACGCCTCGCCCGGGCCACCGTGGATGAGGACGACGAAGTGCGGCATGCCCCCGGCCTACACCGTGGTCAGGACGGGCGCCCGGAGGTCAGCGACGAAGGCCCAGCCGCTCGATGACCTCGGCGCTCTCCTCGTCCGGGGTGCGGTCGGCGGCGACGGTGATGTGCGCCTCGTCGTCACCGGGGACCTCGAGCGTGGCGAGCTGCGACTGCAGCAGCGACGTCGGCATGAAGTGGCCGGAACGCTTCGACATCCGGTCCTCGATGAGCGCCCCGTCGCCGGCGACGTGCACGAACACCACACCGGGCGCTCGGAGGACGTCGCGGTAGGAGCGCTTGAGCGCCGAACAGGTCACCACGCCGGGGGTCCCCTCGTCGAGGTGTGACCGGATCCACGCCGCGATCACGTCGAGCCACGGCCAGCGGTCCTCGTCGGTGAGCGGGGTCCCGGCGTGCATCTTGTCGACGTTCGCCTGCGGGTGCATGGCGTCGCCCTCGGCGAACTCCCACCCGAGCTGTTCGGCGACCATCGCGGCGACGGTCGACTTGCCGGATCCTGAGACGCCCATCACGACGAGGACGCGTGCGTCGGGTGCGGTGTCGGCGGTCAATGGATGAACACCCCCGCGAGCAGGACGCCCAGAAGACCGAACACCGAGATGAGGCACTCGAGCATCGTCCAGGTCTTGAAGGTCTGCCCCACCGTGGTGTTGAGGTACCCCTTCACGAGCCAGAACCCGGCGTCGTTCACGTGCGACAGGAACACCGATCCGGCACCGATCGCGAGCACGAGCAGCGAGGTCATCGGCGAGGACAGGTCGTGCGCGATCGGCGCCATGATGCCCGCGGCCGTGACGGTGGCGACCGTGGCCGAACCTGTGGCGACGCGCACGAGCGCGGACACCACCCACGCGACGAGCAGCACCGAGATGCCGGAGTCCTTCACGGCGTCGGCGATCACCCCGCCGATGCCGGTGTCGATGAGGACCTGCTTGAAGCCACCGCCGGCACCGACGATGAGGAGGACGCCCGCGACCGGGGGCAGTGCGCTCTCGAGGGACTTCGACACGGCCGAGCGGTCCATGCCGCCGCCGATCGCGAAGAAGACCATCGCGTAGACCGCGGCGATCCCGATGGCGATCATCGGCGACCCGAGGAAGTCGAGCAGGCTGACCCACGAGCCCGAGGCGTCCGGGACGGTGGCTTCGCGGATCGCCTGCGCGAGCATCAGGACGACGGGAAGCAGGATGCCGACGAGCGCGACCGCGAAGGACGGGCTGCGCGGCTCGCTGATGACGCGGGTGAAGTCGCTCTTGCCGTGGGGCAGGGAGGCGGTGTCCTGCGTGGCGGGGCCGCGCCGCGCCTCCCGTCCGCCGGAGGCGGGGTCGTCCGGGCCGGATGCCGACCCACGCGTGCCGAACATGTCCGGTGCGGGGATGTCGACCCAGCGCGCCGCGAACCGCGCGAAGACCGGACCGGCGAGGACGATGACCGGGATCGCGAGCACGATGCCGAACGCGAGCGTCGTGCCGAGGTTCGCGCCGACCGTCGAGATCGCGACGAGCGGGCCGGGGTGCGGCGGGACGAACGCGTGCATCGTCGAGAGACCGACGAGTGCGGGCACGGCGATCTTCATGATCGGGACGGAGCTGCGCTTCGCCACGAGCACGATGATCGGGATGAGGAGGACGAGGCCGACCTCGAAGAACATCGGCAACCCGATGAGCGCTCCGATCAGGGCCATCGTCCACGGAAGCGCCGCCTTCGACGACCGGCGCACGAGGGTGTCGACGACACGGTCCGCCGCGCCGGAGTCGACGAGCATCTTGCCGAACATCGAGCCGAGGCCGACGAGGATGCCGACGCTCGTCATCGTCGCGCCGAACCCGTTGCCGAAGCTCGTGACGGCCTTGTCCGGGGCGAGTCCCGCGCCGATCCCGACGCCGAGCGCACCGATCGTCAACGCGATGAACGGGTGCACCTTGAGCCAGGTGATGAGGGCGATGATCACGACGATGCCGATGACCGCCGCGATGATCAGCTGCGCGACCGGCCCCGACGGGTCGACCGCTTCGGTGCCGGCTGGTTCCGCCGCCAGGACGGTGACCGCGTGGGCCGCGACCGCGTGGGCCGTGGCCGGATCGGCCAGGAGAGCGTGAGGCATCGGTGCCCCTTCCTGGA
This sequence comes from Curtobacterium sp. LFS084, assembly GCF_047977705.1. Taxonomy (NCBI): domain Bacteria; kingdom Bacillati; phylum Actinomycetota; class Actinomycetes; order Micrococcales; family Microbacteriaceae; genus Curtobacterium; species Curtobacterium sp. LFS084. Next base: position 101,061 of record NZ_JBFPFM010000006.1, on the reverse strand, counting down.
GCCGCTGCCGTGCGGCTCCGTCGCCTTCGTGTCGAGTGCGGCGGGTGCTTCGCACGCCGACCGCGAATAATCTGATTAATCAGACTATACGACGATCCACCGCGCGGCATCCGCCCTCCGGGGCAGTCTGCCGATTCGATGGGGAGCGCGTCACGTCCACTGCGTGCCGCGTACTGCATGGAGGAACGATGCCGACCGGCCGCGGACTGCACGCCCACGTGCTCGAGACCCTCGGGCAGCGCATCGTCGACGGCACGCTCGCCGCCGGCACCGTGGTCCGGCCCGAGCTCGTCGCCGGCGAGTTCGGCGTGTCGCGGTCGGTCGTCCGCGAGGCGCTCCGCGTCCTGCAGTCCCTCGGGCTCGTCGAACCCCGGCAACGGGTCGGCACGCAGGTGCTCGGCATCGGCTCGTGGGAGCTGCTCGCACCGACCGTCATCCGGTGGCGCGGGGCCTCGCCGTCGTACTTCGTCCAGCAGCGCGAACTCCTCGAGCTGCGCCTCGGCGTGGAGCCCGTCGCCGCGACGCTGACGGCCGGGACACCAGGGGCTGCCGCGGTGCTCGCCGCCGCCACCGACATGACCGCCGCCTGCGGCCGGGAGGACAGCCGCGCCTACCTCGAGGCCGACGTCCGCTTCCACCGGGCGCTCCTGACCGGTTCGGGGAACGCCGTGTTCACGCACTTCGCCGGGACCGTGGAGGCGCTCCTCCGGACCCGCACATCGGAGTCGCGCGACACCATCACGCGCTGGACTCGCGACGCGGCGGCCAGGCACGAGGCCGTCGGGCTGGCGCTCGTCGCCGGTGACGCGGCGAGCGCATCGGCCGCGGCGGGCGAGCTGGTGCGGGTGACGCGCGACGAGTTCATCGCCGAGGCGCCGCAGGCCTGACGCCGTACGCTTCGGCAGGCGGGTCGGCGAGGTTGCACGACACGCCGCAGGCGGGTCGGCGAGGTCGCGGGACACGCCGCGTGCGTGCGACGGGAGCGGCATATCGCGCGACCTCGCGGGGCCGGGACGCGACCGGCCGACGGACGGGAGGCGCGGTGCGGCGCCGTCCCGCGCCTCCCGTCCGACCGTGGCCGGGTCACAGGACACGCCGCGCGTGCTCCGCCCAGGTCGCGCGACGCGCCGCGAGCCCACGCCGGACGCGGCCGATCGTGCGACCTCGACCCCACCCCGTCCCTGACGCGTTCGCTACTTGCGCGCGAACAGGCGCGGACCGCGCAGGCGCAGCCGCATCGTCACGGTGCCGAGCCACCGGTCGTACTTGTAGCCGACCTTGCCCATGCGGCCGACCTCCTCGAAGCCGAGGCGCTCGTGCAGGCGGATCGACGCCTCGGCCTGCCGGTCGGCGATGACCGCGACGATCTCGCGCACGCCGGCGGAGCGGCACTCGTCGATCAGCGCCTCCATGAGTGCCCGGCCGAGCCCCTTCCCGCCGGATGCCGCACCGAGGTAGATCGAGTCCTCGACGACCCGGTTCGAGCGGTCGCGGGGGTTCCACGGGTCGACGAGCGCGTACCCGAGCACCTGCCCGGAGGGGTTCTCGGCGACGAGGAACGGCAGCCCGCGGCGGCGGATCTCGTCGTACCGGCGCTTCCACGCCGCGAACGTGAACGCCGTCGGGTCGAAGGTGACCGAGGAGTTCCGGACGTAGTGCGTGTGGATCTCGCGGACGTCGGGGAGGTCCGTCGGCTCGGCCGCACGGATCGTGTACGTGAACGCGGCTTCGGCCGGCACCGGGGCACGCAGGTGTCGCGGCAGGACCCGCCGTCGCTGGTATTCCTCCTCGAGCACGGGTCCGAGCCTATTCGGCGGGCAGGGTCCAGTCGACCGGTGCGGCGCCCTGCGCGACCAGGAGCTCGTTCACCTGCGAGAAGGGGCGGCTACCGAAGAAGCCCCGCGAGGCGCTGAGCGGGCTCGGGTGCGCCGAGGCGACGACGGGGGTGTCGCCGAGGAGCGGTCGGACCGATGCGGCCTGTGCACCCCACAGCACCGCGACGAGCGGAGTCCCGCGGGCCACGAGGGCGCGGACGGCCTGGTCGGTGACGGCCTCCCAGCCCTTGCCGCGGTGGCTGCCGGCGGCGCCGGCCTCGACGGTCAGGACGCGGTTGAGCAGCAGGACGCCCTGCGCCGACCACGCGCGGAGGTCCCCGTGCGGCGGCGGCGTCACACCGAGGTCGGCCTCGAGTTCGCGGTAGATGTTGGCCAGGCTGCGCGGGACCGGGCGCACGTGCGGGTCGACCGCGAAGGACAGGCCGATCGGGTGCCCTGGCGTCGGGTACGGGTCCTGGCCGACGACGAGCACCCGCACGTCGTCGAACGGGTCGGCGAACGCGCGGAGGACGTGCTCGCCTGCGGGGAGGTACTGCCGGCCGGCGGCGGTCTCGGCGCGGAGCCAGTCGCCCATCCGGTGGACGTCGTCCTCGACGGGGGCGAGGGCCTCGGCCCAGCCGGGGTCGACGAGGTCGGCGAGCGGACGGGGCTGCACGGGGCTAGGCGCCCGTCACGGCGAGGCGACGGTCCGGGTTCGGGTTCGTCACGGCTAGGCGCCCATCGTGGCGACGGCGACCGATTCCTCGCCGGCGACGACGCGCCAGACGCTGCCCGTCCCGCGGACCTCGAGCGCCCCCTCACCGACGACGAGTGTGGTGTCCTCGTCGATCGCCAGCCCGGCGGTGACGAACTCGGCCTCGGCGCTCGCGATGAGCCGGGCGAGCGTGCCGGCCTGGACAGCGTGCACGTCGATGGTCAGGTCGACGAGTCCGAGGCCCTCGCGGAGCTCGACCTCGTCGAGTCCCTCGGATGCCTCCTCGGGGCAGACCTCGACCCCGCCGATGCGCCAGCCGCCCACGAGGGCGCGGTCGGCGGCGATCATCGCGCCGGCCGAGTAGCCGAGGTACGGCAGGCCGTCGGCGACGAGCAGGCGGATCTGGTCGACGAGCGGCGCGACGGCATCGAGGTAGTCCGGCGTGACCCCGCCGCCGACCACCAGGGCGTCGACGTCGCTCAGGACCGTGGTGTCGAACACCTGGCCACTGGCGATCTCGGTCACGAGGACCTCGGCCGTGCGCGGGCCGCCGAGCACCTCGGCGATGTCGGCGGTCGAGGACGGGCTCGCACCCGACGTCGCGGCGACCGAGAGCAGGGCGATGCGCGGAACGGTGCGGCCGACGGCTGCGGACCGGGCCGTGGCCTCGGCGACGAACGGCGCGGCGGCGTCCGAGGCGGCGAAGGGTCCGCCGCCGACGAGGTGGACGCTCACGACTCGGCCGTCACCGGGGCGAGGGCGCTCCACGGGAAGGTGATCCAGCCGTCGACCCGACGCCACACGTGGTCCGGTTCGAGCACCGTGCCGGGCTTCGAGTACAGGCACGCGCTGCGGACGTCGGCCCCGGCGTTCCGGATGATGTCCACGACGAGGCGCAGGGTGCGGCCGGAGTCCGAGACGTCGTCGACGACGAGGACGCGCTTGCCGGACAGGCTCGGGGCGTCGAGCGCGGGCGACAGGATCACCGGCTCCTCGAGGCGCTGCTCGACATCGGTGTAGAACTCGACGTTGATCGAGCCGCACTCCTTGGTGCCCAGCGCGTAGGCGACCGCACCGGCGATGATGAGCCCACCGCGGGCGACCGCGACGACCACCTCGGGTTCGAAGCCGGAGGACAGGACGTCCTTGGCGAGCAGGCGTGCGGCGTCACCGAACTCGAGCCAGCCGAGCACCTCGGGCCCGCTCGTCGCGGTCACGGTCGAGGGAGCCTGGGCGGGTGACCCGGATTCGCTGCTGATCGGCATCCGACAACGGTACCGGCACGGACCCCGCGCCCGCGACCCGCGTGTGCTGCCCGGGCGCGTGCGGGTCAGGCCCGGGGCGTCAGCGTGCCGCGCGCGAGCTTGTGCTGGGCGGACTGGGCCACCGGCCGGACCGTCACGAGGTCGAGGTTCACGTGCGGGGGCAGTTCCACCGCGTGCACGATCGCCTCGGCGACGTCCTCGGCCACGAGCGGGTCCGGGACGTCCTCGTAGACGGCGGCGGCCTTCTCGGCGTCGCCGCGGAACCGGGTCAGCGCGAACTCGTCGGTCTTCACCAGCCCGGGCGCGATCTCGACCACCCGGATGGGCTCGCCGTTCAGCTCGAGCCGGAGCGCTGCCACGAGGGCGTGCTCGGCGAACTTCGCGGCGTTGTAGCCGCCGCCGTTCTCGTACGCCACGTGCCCGGCGGTGCTCGTCACCGTGACGATGTCGGCGCTCCCGGCGTCGACCGCGCGGCGACGGAGGTGCGGGAGCAGGGCCGAGACGACCCGCTTCGTCCCGAGGACGTTCACCTCGAACATCGCGCGCCAGTCGTCGACGTCGGACTCCTCGACCGATGCGGACCCGAGGGCGCCGCCGGCGTTGTTCACGAGCACGTCCGCTCCCCCGAGCTCCTCGACGCGCGCCGCGACTGCCTCGACGTCGGACGCGCTCGTGACGTCCGCGACGAGGACGTCGGCACCGGTCGACGCGGCGAGCGTCTCGAGCTTCTCGGCGCGCCGGGCGACGGCGAGGACGTCCCACCCGCGCGAGCGGAACAGCCGGACGGTCGCGGCTCCGATGCCCGAGCTCGCTCCGGTGACGACTGCGCGACGAGATGCCATGTGCTTCCTCCGTGGACGGGGTGGGGGTGTCCCGTCAACCGTACCGATCCGAGGAGGTCACGATCCGGTAACGTGACCGGGCATGACGACGGAAGCCGCGCCTCCAGCGCCCTCGGCGCCCGCGACCGAGCTCGAGCCCGGCCGCGCGAAGCGTCGTATCCCGATGTGGGACACGGCGCGGTTCCTCGCGGTCACGCTCGTGGTGATCGGCCACGCGATCCAGCGGCAGACGGCGGCGAGCGAGCACGCCCTCGCGCTGTACACCTTCATCTACGCGTTCCACATGCCGGCGTTCGGCGTCATCAGCGGGTACTTCTCCTCCGCGGACACCCCGACCGCGAAGCGCATGCGGCGGACGATCACGGACATCGTCGTGCCGTACATCATCATGCAGACGATCTGGACCGTGGTGCAGGCCCTGGTCGAGGGCGGCAAGAAGTTCAACCCGACCCAGCCGACCTGGACCCTCTGGTTCCTGCTCGCGCTCGGGATCTTCAAGCTGATCCTCCCGTACCTCGCGCAGCTGCGCTGGCCGCTGTTCTGGGCCGTCGTGTTCAGCATCGGCGTGGGCTACTTCGACAACGTCGACTCCACGCTGTCGCTGTCCCGGGCGATCAGCCTCCTGCCGTTCTTCCTGCTCGGCTGGCAGGTGAAGCAGTGGGGGCTCTTCGACCGCTGGTACGAGGCCCCGCGACGCACGGTGGTCCGGATCCGCATCGCGGCCGGGGCGGTGTTCGTCGCGTGGGCGGTGGCGTGTGCGATCTGGATCCCGCAGTTCAAGCAGTTCGACCTGCACCACTGGTTCTTCTACGACGACTCCTACTCGGGTCTCGGCGAGGACGCCTGGTGGGCCGGCGGGGTCCGGTTCGGCCTGATGCTGCTCGCGACCGTCCTCACCGCGTCGTTCCTGCTGCTCGTGCCCCGTCGGAACGTGTGGATCACCCAGTTCGGCGCCGCGACGATGTACGTGTACCTGCTGCACACGTTCGTGCTCTACCCGATCCGCGAGTCCGGGGTGCTCGCCGGCCAGCACTCGGCGTGGCCGTACGTCCTGCTCATGGTCGGGATCGCCTGCGCCGTCAGCCTGTTCCTCGCGCAGCCGTTCGTCCGGCGCGGGATGCGGTGGCTGCTCGAGCCCAACGTGCGCTGGCTGTTCCGCCGCGACCCCGCGTAGCGCGGTCGCGGCCCGGCGCGGACCCCGCACCGTGCGGACTCCGCAACCTGGTGCGAGGCTGCACGCTGCGTGCGCCGCTACGACCCTGCACCCAGCGGTCGCCACCGCACCTGGTGCGGGTGCGGCGCGGACCGGCGCGGACCGGCGCGGACCCCGCACCGTGCCGACTCCGCCACCTGGTGCGAGGCTGCACGCTGCGTGCGCCGCTAGGACCCCGCACCCAGCCGTCGCCAGCGCACCCGGCGACGAACCTCGCACCGTGCCGGCTCGCCCATCTCCCGTCGGGCTGCGCGCTCGGCGCGGCCTGCTCCGCGCACGCACCGTGCGAACTCCGTCACACGGTGCGACGTTCCACGCCCGGTGCGACGCAACAGCGCCGCACCGAGCCACCAACACGGCTCCCGCTGGCGAACCCCGCACCGTGCGGACGGCGTCACCCGGTGCGACGTTCCACGCTCGGAGCGACGCAACAGCGCCGCACCGAGCCACCAACACGGCACCCGCTGGCGAACCCCGCACCGTGCAGGGCGGAGTCCGCAGCACCAGCCGGCGAAGCTCGCACGGTGCAGTGCGGGGCGAGGCCCGCGGCACCAGCCCGCGAACCTCGCACGGTGCGGGGCTGGCTGGGCGGGACGGCCGGGAGGCGCGGGGCGCCTCGACCGCGGTCGTTACGTCCCGAGGCGGGCGCGCTGGTGCCAGCGCGACCACCTGCGTACCGTGACGGGCGACGCACAGCCGCGCCGCGCCTCCCGGGCCGAGCGCTGGACGACCCGACGACCCGTTGACCGCCACCGGACAGGAGCACGAGATGACCCAGAACGACGCCGCCCAGTGGCGCTTCGAGACCACGCAGATCCACGCCGGCGCGCAGCCCGACCCGACCACGGGTGCCCGTGCGACCCCGATCTACAAGACGACCTCGTACGTCTTCGCGAACTCCGACGAGGCACGTGACCTCTTCGCCCTGGCCAAGCCGGGCAACATCTACTCGCGCATCATGAACCCGACGAACGACGTCGTGGAGCAGCGGATCGCGGCGCTCGAGGGCGGCTCCGGTGCCCTTCTGGTGTCGAGCGGACAGGCCGCCGAGACCTACGCTGTGCTCAACATCGCCGGTGCCGGGGACCACATCGTGTCCTCCTCGTCGATCTACGGCGGCACGTACAACCTGTTCAAGTACACGCTCGCGAAGCTCGGCATCGAGACGACCTTCGTCGAGGACCAGGACGACCTCGACGAGTGGCGCCGGGCGGTCCGACCGAACACGAAGCTCTTCTTCGCCGAGACGATCGGCAACCCGAAGATCAACGTGCTGGACATCACCGGCGTCAGCGAGGTCGCCCACGAGTCCGGCGTGCCGCTCATCGTCGACAACACGATCGCGACCCCGTACCTCATCCGTCCGTTCGAGCACGGTGCGGACATCGTGGTGCACTCGGCGACGAAGTTCCTCGGCGGCCACGGCACGGTCATCGGCGGGATCATCGTCGACTCCGGGAAGTTCGCGTGGTCGCAGCACCCGGACAAGTTCCCGGAGTTCAACACTCCCGACCCCTCGTACCACGGCGCGGTCTTCGCCGAGGCCGTCGGCAACGAGCTCGCCTACATCGTCAAGGCCCGGGTGCAGCTGCTCCGCGACCTCGGTGCGTCGAACTCGGCGGACACCGCGTTCGCGCTGCTGCAGGGCATCGAGACGCTGTCGCTCCGGATCGAGCGGCACGTGTCGAACGCGCAGGAGATCGCGGAGTGGCTCGACCGGCACCCGGACGTCGCGACCGTCGCCTACGCCGGGCTGCCGACGTCGCCGTGGTACGCCGCGGCGAACCGCTACGCGCCGAAGGGCGTCGGAGCGGTGCTGTCGTTCGAGCTGAAGGGCGGCGTGCCGGCGGGCAAGGCGTTCGTGGACAACTTGCAGCTGTTCTCGCACCTGGCGAACATCGGCGACGTGCGCTCCCTGGTGATCCACCCGGCGTCGACCACGCACTCGCAGCTCACGCCCGAGCAGCAGCTCACCACCGGGGTCACGCCCGGCCTGGTGCGCCTCTCGGTGGGGATCGAGAACGTCGAGGACCTGAAGGCCGACCTCGAGGCGGGGCTCGCCGCGGCCCGCTCGGTCGCGCAGGAGGGTCAGCGCGCGTAGCGGCCCCGGGCGCGGGGGCTGTCCGGGCCCTCGCCGGGGCGACTCGGAACGACGTGGTCGTTGTCGTACGACAACGGCCACGTCGTTCGTTGCACCCGCAACACTTGCGTGCGCCCGGGAGCGACAACGTCGATGTCGTACGACGTCGACGAAGTCGTTCCGACTCGGCGCCCGACCAGCACGACGCCGCACGCACGCCCGCAAGCACCCGCGACCCGCCGCCCTGGACCCGCGACGCGCCGGACGTGACGTAACACTGGCGGCTCGCACCACGCCTCCCGGCAGACTGGACCCGATGGACTGGCAGACGACCCCCGAGGACTCCGTGCCGTCCACCCTCGTGCCCGGAACGGAACTCGGCACGCTCGGCAAGCCGCCGGTCACCGGCGCCTGGCGCCCGGGCGACAACCCCGGTGCCCGACACTTCGCGTCGATCGGCGAGCAGTGGGTCCGCGGCGGCCGCATCCCGGCCGTGCGGGTGGCCTACGAGACCTGGGGCACCCTCGACGCCGACCGCGGCAACGCGGTCCTGGTCTTCCACGCGTTGACGGGCGACTCGCACGTGGCCGGGGCTCCCGGACCGGGACACCGCACCGCCGGCTGGTGGGGCGACGTCGTCGGACCGGGCCGCGCGATCGACACGGACCGCTGGTTCGTCATCGCACCGAACATGCTCGGCGGCTGCCAGGGCACGACCGGACCGTCGTCGGTGTCGCCGGATGGCCTCGAGTGGGGCTCCCGCTTCCCGTTCGTCACCGTGCGCGACCAGGTCGCGGTGCAGGCGCAGCTCGCGGACCGGCTCGGCATCGACACCTTCGCCGCCGTCGTGGGCGGGTCGATGGGTGGCATGCACGCGCTCGAGTTCGCGGTCACGCACCCGTCGCGGGTGGCGCGCCTCGCCGTCCTGGCGAGCACGGCGCAGACGACGGCCGACCAGATCGCCGCGAACTCGCTGCAGCGCGCCGCGATCCAGATGGACCCCGCGTTCGCCGGCGGCGACTACTACGAGGCGGACGCCGGCGAGGGGCCGCACCGTGGGCTCGCGCTCGCACGGCGGATGGCGCTGATGACCTACCGGGCCTCGGACGAGTTGAACGGCCGGTTCGCCCGGTCGTGGCAGAGCGACGTCTCACCGCTCGGCGACGACGGCCGCTTCTCGGTCGAGAGCTACCTCGACTTCCACGGGAACAAGTTCACGCGGCGGTTCGACGCGAGCTCGTACGTCACCCTCACGCACGCGATGGACTCGCACGACGTCGGTGCCGGGCGGGGCGGTGTCGCGGCGGCGCTCGCGCAGGTGACGGCCCGCACGCTGGTCGTCGGGGTGTCGAGCGACCGGTTGTTCCCGATCGAGGACCAGCACCGCATCGCGGCCGGTGTGCCGGACGCCCTCGACGGTGACCGTGCGGCAGTCATCGAGAGCGAGTTCGGGCACGACGGGTTCCTCATCGAGCACGAAGCGGTCGGCGCGCACCTGCGGCGGCTGCTCGACTGAACGACGGGCGACGGGGTGCGCGCCGCCCGCGCACCCGTCCGCGCCGCCCGCGCACCCTCGCGCGCCGCCCGCGCACCCTCGCGTGTCGTTCTGATCGCATCCGCAATAACAATCGCGGCACCATCCGGTCGGACCGGGCGCGCCGAACACCCCCCAACGGGTGTCGCGCGTGGAATGATGGCGTGGTGCCCAGCCCGAACCAGGCTCGGCCTTCCCTCCGCACCACCGCCACGACCAGGACACCGATGGACTTCATCGCACAGGAACGCGACCGCTTGCTCCGGTCGACGACCCGTGTCGTCGGCATCGTCTGCGCCCTCGTGTCCGTCGTCGCGGTCATCTGCGCCCTCGCGGTCCCGGTCGTCCCGCTGCTCGGCGGCCTCGCCTGCATCGCGATCATGATCGCCGGGTTCCTCGTCCTCGGGTGGAACGCCTCGGTGTGGTGGACGGCGCTCATCCTGGCCTCCGGCCTCGGCGCCCTCGCACTCCTGCTGCTCGGCGTCGACGACGTGGCACGCCCGGTGATCGCCTCGGCGGTGATGCCCCTCGCCGCCGGCAGCATCTCGGCACCGTTGATGTCGCAGCGCGGCAACCCCGTCGGACTCGGGATGACCATCCTCGCCGGAGCAGTGGTCGTCGTCGCCATCGTCTGGGCGAGCGGCGGCATCCTCGCCGCCCCGGTCACCGGCGCGCTCCTCGGCTGGGTCCTCATCACGGTCGTGACCATCTGGATCTCCCGGAGCATCCCGCGTGTCGCCCGACGGATCTACAGCATCGGCACCGCGCACCGTGCCGAACGGCAGGCCAGCGAGACCGAGGCGCAGCGTCGACAGGGCGCCCGACTCCTGCACGACACCGTGCTCGCCACGCTGACGCTCCTCGCGCACTCCGGCGTCGGCGTCTCCGAGCAGGCGATGCGCGAGCAGGCAGCCGAGGATGCGCGCCTCCTCCGCCACCTCCGGCTCGGCGCGACGCCGCAGCCGCAGCAGTCCGGGGACTACTCGCTCACCCGCGAAGAGGAGTCCCCGCTCGGGCAGACGCTCGAGTCGGTCAAGCAGCGCTTCGGCCGCATGGGGCTCGAGGTGAGCTGGCACGGCACCGGCCAGGTCCTCCTGCCGTCGAACGTGCTCGACGCCTTCCTGCTCGCGCTCGGCGAGTGCCTCGAGAACGTCCGTCGGCACGCCGGCGTCGGCGAGGCGCACGTCACGATCGTGCACGACAACGAGATGGTCCGCGCGATGGTCACCGACTCGGGCGTCGGCTTCGACCTCACGCACGTCAGCGCCGAGCGCCTCGGCTTCAAGGAGAGCGTCGTCAACCGCCTCCGCGAGGTCGGCGGCGACGCGAAGCTGTTCTCCGCGCCGGGCTCCGGCACCACCGTCGTCCTGGAGGCACCGCGATGAGCCGCATCCCCGAGGACACCATGAGCGCCGGACTCCCCGGCGAGACCGTGCAGCCCGCTCCGCGGACCCGACGGGAGGCGCGGGAGCGGTACCGGGGCAGCGAACGTCGACAGGCGCGCGGCCTTCCCTCCACCTCGACCGGTGCCCGGTCGCTGCGGCAGGCCGCCAAGCCCGGTGCCTCGCTCGGCGCCGGGTACCTGGGGCTCGGCGCCGCCGTCCTCACCGGCATCGAGGCCGTCGCGGGGATCGTCTTCTTCCTCATCCGCTGGACCGAGTTCACGAACCCGTGGCTGCCGGCCGCCGCGTGGGCGCTCTACCTCATCGCCGCGGTCGGCGTCGGTCTGAGCCTGCTCACCTACGGCGAACGACTGACCGGCCCGGCGTTCGTGCTCATCTGCGTCGTCCTCGGCTGCGTCGTGACGCTCGACTTCATCGGGATCTGGCCCGAGCACGACATCGCCCACACCGCGTCGGCCTCCGTCGCCGCCGGCTTCGCCCTGCTGCCCATCGCGACGCTCCGCCCCGCCCGCGAGGTCGCCGCCGCCATCGCCGTGCTCGGCCTCGCCTTCGTCGCGATGGCCGTCGCCTCCACCCCGATCACGAGCGACACGCTGCCCGCGATCGTGTCGACCGTCGCACTCGTGACCGTCCCGCCGTCGATCGCGCTCTTCGTCGTGCACCGGTTCCGGCAGCTCGTGCAGCGCGAACTCGACCGGGTGCTCGTGCAGAGCAACGTCGGAGCGCCGCAGTTCGCCGTCGGGATGCTCGCGTCGGACGAGCTCGCCCGGCTCGACCTCGCCGCCGAGAAGCTGCTCGACGCCGTCGCCAACGGCAGCGACCCGCTCCCGCTCTCCGACGCCTCGGCGTCCGTCGCGGCCTCGCTCGCGACCGAACTGCGACTGCACCTCATCGAGGGGCGCCGCGAGACCTGGCTCTACCACGCGATCACGGAGTCGGACAACCTCGGCCGCTCGGTCAGCGTCGCGGATCCGCAGTCGCTCGCCGGCCATCTCTCCCCCGCGCAACGGGACGGCCTGCTGCAGACGCTGTGGCAGATGGTCGGCGACGGCAAGCAGACCCAGGCCGGTTCGCCCGTGGTCTCGGTCACCCTCGGCCCGGTCGGCTCGGACGGTCACCCCGTCACCGACGAGACCATGGACGTCCCGGTCGTCTTCGAGTCCCGCGGTGTCCCCCGGCGTCGGCTCGGACCGACCGCGTGGAGCGCGCTGCAGCGGATCGGGCCCTACCAGGACTCCGTCCGCGACGGTGTCCTGCACGTCGTCGCCCACTGCGTCGTCGATCGGCACCCGTCGATGTAGTCGTCGCACGGAACCGGCTGGCCCGACTGCCGGACACCCTGACCAGCCTGCCCGTGCCACGTGGCCCGTCCACCTAGGATCAGCCACGACCGCCCCCGAGAAAGGACGCCACGATGGCGACTCCAGAGGAACCGATCCGACTCGCACTCGTCGATGACCACAGGATGCTCCTCGGAGCGCTCACCGAGTGGATCCGGAACGCAGCCGACGACATCACGCTCGTCGCCGCCGTTACGACCTGGCCCGAGCTCCTCACGAGCCCGGCGTTCCCGGTCGACGTCGTCCTGCTGGACCTCGACCTCAAGGACTCGATCCCGGTCTCGCTGAAGATCTCGACGCTCAAGACCGCCGGCGTCAAGACCGTCGTGATGAGCACCTACTCGGAGCCGAACGTCGTCCGTGAGGCCCTCGCCTCCGGCGCCCTCGGCTACCTTGTGAAGAGCGAGGACGCCGAGATGATCGTCGAGGCCATCCGCTCCGCCCAGCGCGGCGAGCAGTACGTCTCGGCCGAGCTCGACCTGGCGATCAACAGTGGCGACGTCGGTGGCGTGCCGAAGCTCAGCGCGCAGGAGCGACGCGTGATGGCGCTCTACGGCGGCGGCGAGCCCGTGAAGAGCGTGGCGTACCAGCTCGGCATCTCCGAGGAGACCGCGAAGAGCTACCTCAAGCGCATCCGCGAGAAGTACCGCGTCGCCGGCTTCGACGTCGGCACGAAGGTCGCGCTCCGGAAGCGCGCGATCACCGACGGCATCATCGTGCAGGACGGCAGCCCGCTGGGCCTGTAGCGCCGCTGCGGCCCGCGGGCGGGGCGCGGCGCGGGGTCGGGGCGCCGCAGGTGCGTCGCGGAGGCGCGGGGTGCGTCGCGGAGGCGCGGGGTGCGGGGCGGGGCTCCGCCTCCGCACCGTGCACGTTCATTCATCCCGTGCGAGCTTGCCCGCTCCGTGCCGCGCTACAAGCGCGCACCGAGCGCGCACCCCCGAACCAGCTGACGAAGCTGGCGCCGTGCGTCTCGTCGCACGCCGCCGGGCAGGGAGGCACGGCACCAGCCCGCCCCGCGCCTCCCGACCCACAAACCCAGCGCCCCCACGCCGCACGGTGCGCCTTCGCTCATCCCGTGCGACCTCGCCAGAGCCGTGCCGCGCTACAAGCGCGCAATCAGCGCGCACCCCCGCACCAACTCACAAAACCGGCACTGTGCGTCCCATCGCACACCACCGGCCCAGGAGGCACGGCACCAGCCCGCCCCGCGCCTCCCGACCCACAGGCCCAGCGCTCACACCCTGCACGGTGCGCGCTCGCTCATCCCGTGCAACCCTGCCAGCTCCGTGCGGCGCTCTAAGCGCGCACCGAGCGCGCACTCCCGTACCAGCTGCCAAGCCCGGCACCGTGCTCCCTCTCGCCACCGGCTTCGCACCCGCCAGCGGAAAGACGCGCCACCAGCACGCTCGGCGTTCCTGCGCCCGGACAGGTCCGGCGCACAGCCCGATCAGGTCGGCACACTGTCCCCGGACCCGCACCCGGATGCGCGGGTCGGCTCCGATCCCTTCACAACTCCGTCAGCCCTGAGAACCAACTCAGTATCGCTTTTCTGATATTGCAGCAAATTGTCGAAAGACCTAGGTTGCCAATTGCAATGACGCACCCGCGACATTTGCTAGCGAGCGATAGGAAAATAATGGAATCGACAGTCAAGGTGGCACTCCTGCAGGAGAGCACGTGCAATCTGCAAACGCAGGCGGTCCCGTCCGATGACGTCATGGCATCGAAGCCACTGCACATCTGACGAGAACACCACAGAGCCGGGAGGCGATCGCCTCCCGGCTCGTCGGGAATGTGAGAAGAATGCTCAATCCAGCAGCGATGATGTTCTCCCGTGGCGACGAGGAGGCCGTCCTGGAATGGTCGACAGGCGTCAACGCCCGAGTCCTCGAGATGACCGGATCGAACCTGCCGTGCGACGAAGCGGAGATGCGAGCGTTTCTGACGTCGGACGAAGCCGAGGTGCCCGCTCCCCCCATGATCGCGCAGTCCGGGTACCACCTGGCGACGATGGATCACCCGTTCCTCGACATGTCACGCGGCACTGCAGCCCGGGTTGAGGACGCGCAACTCATGGCTGGCTACGCTACCTCGGACGAGTACCCGGCGATCGAACTGGAGCTCGAACACGATCGAGTCCTGGACATCGCTGACGCCGCCGATCTGACCCTCGACGAACTCAAGAACTCGGACCTCTACCGCTTCGCCGCGATCATCTCGGGAACGTTCGGCGTCCGTCGCCATCAGCAGCCGTACTCCGATCCGGTGACGAGCTACCGGCAGGTGGAGATCGTCCGCAAATCAATTCCCTCCGGCGGGTCTCGGCACCCGACGGAATTGTTCTTCGAAGTATTGCGATCGCCCGCGATGGAAACAGGCACGTGGCACTACAACCCCATCAGGCGACAGATCCGCCGCGTTGCATCGCGTACGACCTCGAGCGCGCTTGACAGCGATGCCGACTGGGTGATCCGGACACACATCGTGTCCGCGGTCCGCCGAGCCATGTTCCGGTACCGCGACCCGCGGAGCTTCCGCGCGATCCTCGTCGACGCGGGACACGCGGATGCGCAGCTCGAGGCCATCGCCAAGTTCTGCAATTGGCGTTACCGATCGTCCATGTCGGTCGACTTCACGTTCGGGCAGGAGATCGGTCTGGAAGGCGCGGAGATCCCGCAGCTGATCAGCGGGTCATTGGAGGGCTGGGCATGACGATCGTCATCGACGCACGAGGACGGAGCGACGTCCCGTCCTTCTGGGACGAGAAGAACTGGGCGAGGCCGTACCACTTCCTCAGGACCGTCAGTCTGGTCCAGGACATTCGCGCGCAGCCCCCCACCGAGCGCGCCTACCTCACCGACAAGATCACGTCCGGATTCGCTTTCCGGCGGGCGGTCGAGCGATCGAGCCTCACCCGGGTGGCAGCAGGAGGTTTCGCCGGCGAGGATGTGCAATTCCTGCTCCGGAGCCTCTACCAGGCGCTCGCCGAGGAGCGACAGTTCGTCGCTGGTGTCGTCACGGACGCCGTCGACGGGTGGGCCGACGGCTACTGGACCGTCGATCACGAGCCACGGCACATCCGGAGCTCAATGGTCCCGAACAGCTCCGAGGACACCGCACGGATGCTCCAGGGGCAGGAGTGGGCGACCGGCCCAGGGGTGATGATCGTCTTGGCGCTCGACTGGGCACAGGTCGCAGCGGCGGACGAGGACGTCGATCAGGCGTACGCCGCTGCCCTCATCACCTGCGGACGAATCGGGCACGCCCTCCTCCTTGAAGGACAGCACCACGGACTCCGGGCCCGCATGACGCCAGCAGTCCACGAGAGCACGGCGGCTCGTCTGTTCCGCCTCCCCGAGCACGTTTCAGCGCTGTACGCGATCCGACTGGCGAGACCGAACGAATGACCATCGCAAGCGCCAACCGCGGCAGCACGAAGCTCTTCATCAATCGGTCGTTCGCACTGCTCTGGGCCGCGCAGGCCCTCTCCTCCTTCGGCGAGTACGTGATGGCATCGACCGTCACGGTCTGGCTCGCCACGAGCCTCGCCCCGACGGACCCGAAGCTCCCCGTGTACATCGGAGGGGTGGTGGCAGCGGCGGCTGCCCCTCGGATCGTGCTCGCTCCGTTCGCCGGGGTGCTGGTCGACCGATGGCCAGCTCGGACCGTCATGCTGACTGCGGACATCGTCCGAGCGGTGCTGTACGTTCCGATGCTCGCTGCCGTCGTCCTCGTGCGCACCGCCGAGCTGCCGCTCGTGCTCATCACCATGCAGTTGCTGATCAGCACCGCGTCGCAGTTCTTCGACCCCGCACGCAGTGCCCTGATCCAAGCGGTCGTCCCGTCGGATCGGCGAGCTGACGCGGCGGGGCGCTCGACCTTCTCGAGCATGGGCGCTGGCATCGTCGCGACGATGGCTGGGCCGGCGATGTTCGCCGCGGTCGGCCCGCGCCCGGCCCTCGTGATCGACGCTGCATCGTTCCTGATCTCGGCCGTCTTGCTGGCATCGGTCCGACAGCGTGAGGTGCACAGCTCGATCGCGCGCACCCGCTACTGGCACGAGCTCGGCGCGGGAATCCTGATCGCGTGGCGGTCGCGGAAGCTGCGGCTCCTGCTCATCGGGATGGGGGCGTACGGCCTGTCGCTCGGCGTCAACAACTCGACGTTGTCACTCTTCGCGTTGCGGACCGTTCGTCTCTCCGCCGATCAGTACGGCGTGGTGTCAGCGATATTCTCGGTCGGTGGGCTGGTCGGCTCGCTGACCGCTCCCAGGATCGTTCGCCGGCTACGCCCGGAGCGATCGCTGGCACTCGCGCTCCTCCTCCTGGCGACGACGTACGTCGTGTACGCCAGCGTTCGGTCCTTCGTGCCCGCGCTCCTGCTCATGCTCCTCGCGGGCGTGTTCTTCTCCGTCTACATCGTCGCGCAAGGGCCGATCCTCCAAGCAGCGGTGCCGTCCGGCGCGATGGGACGAGTGTCGTCGCTGACCGCTCCGGTGCTCGCGATCTCGTCGGTGACCGCGACCGTGGTGACGTCGAGCACCCTCGCCACCGTGCCGACGTCGGTCGCTGCAACAGTGGGTTTCCCTGCTGCGATCACGGTGGCATCGCTCGTCTTGGGGCTGGCGAGCATCGTCCTCGTCATCGGAGCACGCCGGAGCACGTGAGGAGTTCCCGGCTTTGGAGGCCGCGGAAGCCTTGCATGACGCGTTCCCAACGCTCGGTCGGGAGGCTCGGGACCAGCCCGCCCCGCGCCTCCGGACCCACAGGCCCACGGATCCAGCGCCCGCACGCCGCACGGTGCGCGCTCGCTCATCCCGTGCGACCTTGCCCGCTCCGTGCCGCGCTACAAGCGCGCACGGAGCGCGCACCCCCGCACCAACTGACTAACCCAGCAACGTGCGTCCCGTCGCACGCCACCGACCTAGGAGGCGCAGCACCAGCCCGCCCCGCGCCTCCCGACCCTCAGATCCAGCGCTCCGACCCCGCACCGTGCGCGTTCGCTCATCCCGTGCGAGCTTGCCCGCTCCGTGCGGTGCTACAAGCGCGCATCAAGCGCGCATCCCCGCACCAACTGACGAAGCCGGCACCGTGTGCGACGCCGGCACCGTGTGCGACGCCGGCGGGGCGAGCCGCACGGTGCGCCTTCGCTCATCACGTGCGAGCCTGCCCGCCCCGTGCCGCGCTACAAGCGCGCACCACGCGCGCTACCGCGCACCGGACGAAGAAGTCCGCACCGTGCTCACCCGCGCGACGCGCGTCGACTCCACGGCACGTCCCGTCGAACGCGGCCGCCGCACCACAGCACGCCGCCGCAGGGCACGCGCGCCCGCAGGGCCGACGCGCAGCCCGCAGCGTCAGCCCAGCGGGACGGGCGCGGTGATCGGCCCGGTTGTCGGCGACGACGCCCGGAGCGAGGCGCGGCGCGAGCCCCGACGCTCGGCGCCGTAGCTGATCATCGTCATGCCGACCCCGAGGAGCGCCAGCACGATGCCGAGCCACCCCGGGGCGGTGAAGCCGAAGCCAGCCGCGATGACCGCGCCGCCGAGGGCCGCCCCGAGCGAGTTCCCGATGTTGAACGCCGAGTGGTTGAGCGCCGCCGCGATCGTCCGGGCGTCACCGGCGACGTCCATCAGGCGGGACTGCACGGCCGGTGGGATCGCGGACGAGGTGGCTCCGAGGAGGAACGCCCCGAGGAACATGCCCCACACCCACTGCGCGGTGAGAACGGTCACGAGCAGGGCGCCGATCAGCGCGAACATGCCGACGTAGATGGTCCGCTTGACGCTGTGGTCGGCGAGGTGCCCGCCGAGCACACCACCGACGACCATGCCGATGCCGACGACCACGAGGACGAGCGGCACGAACGACTCGGGCAGACCGGTGACGTTCTGCACGAGCGGCGAGATGTACGAGTAGACCGCGAAGAACCCACCGAACCCGACGGCGCCGAGGCCCATCACCATCCAGACCTGCGGCACGCGGAACGCCCGGAGCTCGCGGCCGATCGTCGCGTGCTCGTCACGGGCACTGCGCGGCACGAAGGCCCACACCGCGAGGAACGTCAGGGCGAAGAGGACGGCGACGACGCCGTAGGCGATGCGCCAGCTGGCGACCTGCCCGACCCAGGTGATCGCCGGGACGCCCACGACGTTCGCGACGGACAGGCCGAGCAGCACCATCGCGATGCCCTTGCCACGCTTGCCCGGGCCCATGATGTCCCCCGCCACGATGGAGGCGATGCCGAAGTACGCACCGTGCGGCAGCCCCGCGACGAACCGTGCCACGAGGACGAGGCCGAACGACGGCAGGACCGCGCTCGCGACCGTCGCCAGGACGAACCCGACCAGCAGCACGAGGATCAGCCCCTTGCGCGGGAACTTCGCCGACATCGCCGCGATCGTGGGGGCACCGACGACGACGCCGAGTGCGTACGCGCTCACGAGCCAGCCGGCGTGAGCGATCCCGGCGTCGGGGTCGAGGCCGTACTGCCGCGGCAGGAGTGCCTCGGCGATGTTCGGCAGGAGCCCCATCGCGACGAACTCGGTCGAACCGATGGCGAACCCGCCGAGGGCGAGGGCGACGAGCGCGAGCGCGCGGCGCGCAGGCGTGAGCTGGGACATGGTGCCTGTTCTGGACGGGAGGAGCGGGACGGGTTCCGGACGTCGACTCACGTGAGTCGGCTGGGACCGTGGGTGCGCCTGGTCGCCGCACCGAGCCTCCGGGCCGTGCGCGTCGCGGGTGGTGTGACGACGGCTAGCGGAGGGTGGTCCTGGTTCGGCGGTGAACGTGGACGACCGGCCACGGAAGGCGACCGGTCCCAGCAGTGTAGACCGCTCCAAACCCGGAACGGAAGCTGCGCGGACGAATCGATTCGACCGACGTCAGGCGGCGCGACGCTCCGGCACCCGCGGAGCCGCGGCGGCGCGATCGGGAAGCTCGTCGCGGTGGACCCACCCGGCGCCGCACTCGGTGCAGCTCGCCCAGGCGCTCTGGCCCTGCTCGTCGGTGTCGATGACGACCGTCCGCAGGTCGCAGTCGGGGCACCAGCCGTCGTGCATCATCACGTGCTCCTCGTCGTCGCTCCGCCACCAGGGTGGCTCCGAGTCGCCGGGTGCGGCTCGATGGGCACCATGAGACACCCGACCACCGACATCGCCGGGAGGCCCCCGGCGTGTCGCACGGGCACGGAGCGCCGGACCCGAACGCGGGCGCCGAACGGGGCTCGGCGCGCGGGCACCGACCACCGGCACGAAGCACCGACACCGGCACCGGCACCGGCACCGGACGACCGGCCCCACGAGCGCTAGGGTGACGGTATGGGGTGGTGGATCGTGACGGTGGTCGTCCTCGCGGGGCTCGCGGTGCTGTGGTTCGTGATGCACCGGTACACGGACCTGGGCGCACGTTCGCGCCGGTACGAGGGGTCCGACCCCGAGGTCGCCGAGGCACTCCGCCAGGCCGAGGCCGAATCGGCCCGCGGCCGCATGTACTTCTGACCGGCGTCGGGCAGACCCCGAGCGCGGGCAGAACCCGAGCGCGGCCATACCCGAGCGCGGCCATTCCCGGCCGCGGTCGGACCCGGCCGGAGTCAGACCCGACCGGAGCCAGACCCGACCGGAGTCAGACCCGACCGCGGTCAGTCCCCCAGCGCGGCCTCGAGCCGGTCGAGCTTCCCGTCGATCTCCCCGGTGTGCCCCGGGCGGATGTCGGCCTTGAGCACGAGCGACACCCGCGTGCCGTACGCCCCGACCGCCTTGGTGGCGCGCCGGACGACGTCCATGACCTCGTCCCACTCCCCCTCGACCTCGGTGAACATCGACGAGGTGCGGTTCGGCAACCCGCTCTCGCGGACGATGCGCACGGCCGCCGCGACGGCATCGTGGACGGAGCCGTCCGACGACGCGGAGGGACCACCGGACGGGGCGACGGAGAACGCGACGATCATGCGTCCATCCTGCCCGCTGCCGGGGCGAGGGGCACGGGCGTGACACGGGCCCGCACGCCCAGCCGGACGATCGCGACGACGCTCCACACGAGCACCCCGACCTCGAGGGCGTTCCGGAGCGTCAGGACGACGAGCACCCACGGCTGCACGGTGAGCACCTGGTCGTAGAACCCGGGGTAGATGACCTGCGTCAACACCGCCATCGGGATCGCCGCCACCGCCACGGGCAGGAACCGCCGCGCGCTCGGCCGCCCGGCGACGAGCCCCCACACGATCGGCACGGCGAACCAGCCGATGTACTGCGGCGACCCCACCTTGTTCGCGGCGACGAGCGCGGCGACGAACAGCAGGGCGAGCAGCGGTGCCGCCTCGGCCCGGTGGGCTCCGCGGTGCACGGCCCACAGCGCGAGGAGCACCCCGCCGACGACGATGACGGCCATGAGCGGCGTCGACGCCGCGGCTGCCGCGTGCGTCCCGGCGCCGGACACCTCGAAGGTCAGGATCTGCTGGTCGTAGTAGACCGCCGCACCGGGGACGTCGAGGGCCGCCGCCCACATGAACGGCGTCGCGAGGGGCGCCTCGATCTGCAGCGCGCGACCATTCTGCTCGCCGACGAACGAGAGCAGGTGCGCCGCACCCCCGTAGAGCACGTCGACGAGGACGATGAGCGCCGTGAGGACCACCGCCCCGGCGAGCACCCCGCGGCGGTGCCCCCGTCGGAGCAGGAGGAGGACGCCCACGAGCGCCGCGGGCCACACCTTCGTCCAGGCGCCGGCGGTGAAGAGCGCCGAGGCGACCGCTGGACGCGACGCGACGAAGGCGACACCGACCAGGCCCAGGACGGTCGCGACGGTGTCGATGCGGCCGAGGCCGATCGGGCCGAGCGCGAGCAGGAACGCGAGCCACCACCACACGACGCGGACGCCGAGGCCACGGAAGCGCCAGAGGAACCCGCAGGCGACGGCGTCGAGCACGACCATCAGGGCGAGCCACCCGGTGCCGATCGACCCGACTCCCCCGAGCGCGGCGGCGGCCATCGGCACGATCGCGAGGATCGGGTACACCCAGTCCTCGTCGATGCCGACCCAGAAGCCGGACGCGTGGCCCGTCTCGATCCACCGGCGGTAGGTGATGGTCACGTCGCCGAGCGGCAGGTTCGCCGAGACGGACGTCGACCACCAGAGCACCAAGTGCACGACGGCGAACGCCACGACGAAGGCCACGACCTCGGGCCACCGCGAACGCCACCGGGCGCGCCACCGCGAGCGCCACGCCGACCGCTCCACCGTCCTCTGCACCGGACGAGCGTAGCGGTCGAGCGGAGCGGCACGCCCGTCACAGGTTCCCCCGAGCATGACGTGTCACCGTCCCCGTCGTGACCTCCGACACCCCGCGCAGGCGCCGCAAGGCCGTCATCTGGATCGCCGTCGTCGCCGCGGTCGTCGTCGTCGGCGTCGTCGCCGCGATCGTCGGCACGAAGCTCTACACGAGCAGCGAGAACGCGAAGGCGTCGGCAGCGCCGAGCGTCGCCGCGAGCCGCGCACCCTCGACGCTCGACACCGCCGACCTGTCCGGCACGTGGACGGTCGGCGGCGACTCGGAGGCTGGGTACCGCGTCCACGAGGTCCTCAACGGCTCGGACGTCACCGTCACCGGACGCACCGACCGCGTCACCGGCAGCGCCACCGTCGACGGCACCGCCATCACGAAGGCCACCATCACCGTCCAGGTCGCCGACATCACCACGGACTCGGCTCAGCGCGACTCGTACTTCCGCGACTCGGCACTCGACACGTCCGCGTTCCCCACCGCGACCTTCACCCTCACCGAGCCGACCGCGGACGCGGTCCCCTCCGGCTCCGGCACGACGAAGGTCGAGGCCACGGGCCGGCTCACCCTGCACGGGGTCACCGAATCGGTCACCGCGACCCTCGAGGTCGGGCTGAACGGCGACGGCGTCGACGTCTCCGGATCGATCCCGGTCACCTTCTCGGACTTCGGCGTGCAGGCGCCCAGCCTCGGCTTCGTGCAGGTCGACGACGCGGGTGCGGTCGAGTTCCTCGTGCACGCCACCCCTGCGAGCTGACGCGCCCGACGCGCGTCACGCCGTCGACGTGACCATCTGACGGCCAGGAGGCGCGGTGCCGGCCCGCACTGCACCTCCCGTCCCGCACGCGCGTGCGCCCAGAGCGTCATCCCGCTCCGTCCCAGATGAGCATGCGTCCGGGGCGTCGTCCCGCTGTCGTACGACAGCGGCGATGTCGCAACCGCGCGCCTGCAACCGTTGCGCCCGCAACAAACGACCCCTGCGCTGTCGTACGACAGCGGCCATGTCGCAACCGCGCGCGTGCAACCGTTGCGCCCGCAACGAACGACCCCTGCGCTGTCGTATGACAGCGGCCATGTCGCAACCGCGCGCGTGCAACCGTTGCGTCCGCAACGAACGACCCCTGCGCTGTCGTACGACAGCGGCGACGTCGCAACCGCCCGCCTGCAACCGTTGCGTCCGCAACGAACGACCCCTGCGCTGTCGTTCGAGGTCGGGCGTGTCGTTCCGAGTCGGCCCAGGGGCCCTGCCCCGCCCGATCCAGCCGCTCGCGTCTACCCCCGAGCGTCGCCCGCGACGACGAGGTCGCGCACCACCCCGGGCAGCTGCTCGATCAGTGCCGTCATGGTGAACGGTCCGCCGCCGGACGCACGCCGTGCCGCGATCCCGTGCACCACCGCCGCGGTCGCCGCCAGGTGGGCGAGGTCGGACGGCGTCAGCGTGGCCCCGGACGCCTCGGCGGCTCCCTGCCGGGCCGCGACCAGCGCCCCGAGCACCCCGCCGAGCACGTCCCCGGCGCCGGCGGCCGCGAGCCACGGCGTCGCCGAGGACGCGACGAGCCGCACCGACCCGTCCGGCGTCGCGACGTACGTGGCGGACCCCTTCAGGAGCACGACGCTCCCGGTCTGCGCGGCGGCCCGGAGCGCC
Organism: Curtobacterium sp. LFS084; assembly: GCF_047977705.1. Lineage (NCBI taxonomy): Bacteria > Bacillati > Actinomycetota > Actinomycetes > Micrococcales > Microbacteriaceae > Curtobacterium > Curtobacterium sp. LFS084. Next base: position 77,934 of record NZ_JBFPFM010000006.1, on the reverse strand, counting down.
GCCGCGGCCGGGTCCTGCTCGATGGACTCCCGCGACTCGTGCAGGACGCCGGCGAGCTCCCCCGCGTGCGGCGTCAGCACCGCGAGGGGCCCGAGCTCGACGAGCGGGATCGCGCCGGCGTCGACGACCACGGGGACCCCGTCGTCCGAGGCGTGCCGGAAGCCCTCCGCCGTCACGTCGTCCAGGTCGTCGAGCGAGCCCGCCGAGATGCCCGAGCCGACGAGCCAGGCCTGCACCCGGCCGACACCGGCGACGACCTCAGGACGCCGTGCGAGCACGTGGTCCGACGCGCGCGACGGTCCGACGTACCGGACCATCCCGACGCCCGTGTGCACCGCCGCGTCGACACCCATCACGGCGGCTCCCGGGTACTGGTCGGAGCCCGTCGCGACGCCGAGGACCCCTCGTCGGTACTTCGTGGAGTCACCGTGCGGGGCGGTGGTCCAGGCGGCGGCGTCGGTCGGGGCGAAGGGGACGAAGTCGTTCACGACCGCCACGTTACGGTGGAGCGCATGAGCCTGTTCCTGCCCGGTCGTGTGGTGGTCTTCGACTACGGCGAGGTGATCAGCCGGACGCCGCACGCGTCCCGCGACGCGCTCGTCGCGGCGACCGGGGTGCCGGCGGACGAGCTGTTCCCCGTGTACCAGGAGCTCCGGCACGACCTCGACCGCGGCGACCTGTCCGTGCTGGCGTACTGGCGCGCGATCGCCGAGCGCACCGGCCGGACGTGGAGCACCGCCGAGATCCACCGGTTCTGGGCGATCGACTTCACCGGCTGGTTCGAGGTCGACCCGGACACCCTCGCGATCGTCGAGGAGCTGCACGACGCCGGCACCCGACTGGCCCTGCTCTCGAACGCCGGGTTCGACTTCGGCGACCCCTACCGCCGGTCCCCGATGGGCTCCCTGTTCGAGACGGTCGTGGTGAGCGCCGAGGAGCACGTCCTGAAGCCGGACGCCTCGATCTACCACGACACGTGCGAGCGACTGGGAATCGCCCCGGCGCAGATGGTGTTCGTCGACAACAGGGCCGAGAACGCCGCCGGCGCGGAAGCGATCGGGGCGGTCGGCCACCACTACACGTCGCCCGCCGCACTCCGCGCGTTCCTGCTGGGACTCGCGGACACCGGTGCGACCGCCGAGAAGGAGCCCGCGTGACGCACGCCCTGTTCGAACCGATCACCATCCGCGACCTCACCGTCCGCAACCGCATCTGGGTCTCCCCGATGTGCCAGTACTCGGCCGAGGCCCAGGACGGCCTGCCCACCCCGTGGCACCTCGTCCACCTCGGCGGGTTCGCCAAGGGCGGTGCCGGCGCGGTCGTGGTCGAGGCCACCGGTGTCGTGCCCGAGGGGCGCATCAGCCCGCAGGACCTCGGTCTCTGGAACGACGAGCAGCGCGACGCGTTCCGCCCGATCGTCGACTTCATCCACGCGCAGGGGGCCGCCGCCGGCGTCCAGCTGGCCCACGCCGGCCGCAAGGCGTCGACGTTCCGCCCGTGGGAGCCGACGCACGGGTCCGTGCCGGCCGAGCAGGGCGGCTGGTCGACCGTCGCGCCGTCCGCCGTCGCCTTCGACGGGTACGCCGAGCCGCGGGAGCTCGCCGTCGAGGACATCCGCGTCGTCGCCCTCGCGTTCGCCCAGGCCGCCCGCCGTGCCGCCGAGGCCGGGTTCGACCTCGTCGAGATCCACGCCGCGCACGGGTACCTGCTGCACCAGTTCCTCTCGCCGCTCAGCAACCACCGCACCGACTCGTACGGCGGCTCGCTCGAGAACCGCGCCCGCGCGCTCCTCGAGGTGCTCGACGCCGTGCGTGCCGAGGTCGGCGAGGGCTTCCCCGTCGTCGTCCGCTTCTCGGCGACCGACTGGACCCCGGGCGGGCTGACGCTCGAGGAGACCACCCAGGTCGCCCGCTGGGCCGCCGAGCACGGCGCCGACCTCGCCGACGTGTCGACCGGCGGCAACGTGGCCAGCGCGCCGATCCCCGTCGGGCCCGGCTACCAGGTGCCCTTCGCCGACGCGATCAAGCGCGACGCCGGCATCGGGACGATCGCGGTCGGGATGATCTCGGACGCGTTCCAGGCCGAGCAGATCGTCGCGACCGGCCAGGCCGACGTCGTGATGGTCGGCCGCGAGTTCCTCCGCGACCCGGCCTTCCCGCTCCGCGCCGCCGCCGAGCTCGGGGTCACGGTCGACTACGAGCCGCAGCAGTACCACCGCGCCCGCGTCACGGCGTAGGCCGGCGTGCGCGACGCGGGTCGCGCCTCCTGGACCCACCCGCGGTCCGGGAGGCGCGACCCGCATCCTGTACGTCCTCTCGGTTCCGACCCGCGCCAGGCAGTACGATGGACAGCACTGTGGACGATCCTCCGAATAGTTCCTCGCCTCACTCATCCGCCGCTCACTCGGTGAGCTGCACTCCCTCGCGCCCTGCGGGAGGTGGATCATGAGCCCGATCGACATCGTCATGCTGATCGGTGGCATCCTGCTGACGCTCGGCACCGGCGTCTTCGTCGCGTCCGAGTTCGCGCTGGTCAACCTCGACCGCGCGGACGTCGAGGCACGGCGTGACCGCGGCGAGACCGGCCTCGCGCCCGTCATCGGCGCGCTGAAGGTCACCTCGACCCACCTGTCCAGCGCGCAGCTCGGCATCACGCTGACGACGCTGCTCACCGGCTACCTGCTCGAACCGTCGGTCGCGAAGCTGCTCGAGGCGCCGTTCCTCGCGATGCGGCTCCCCGAGGCGATCGTCGAGACGGTCGGCTCGATCGTGGCGCTCGTCATCGCGACGCTGCTGTCGATGATCCTCGGCGAGCTGGTGCCGAAGAACTTCGCGCTCGCGCTGCCCCTGCAGACCGCCAAGCTCGTCGTGCCCCTGCAGGTGGCGTTCACGACGGTGTTCAAGCCGGCCGTCGCCGTGCTGAACGGCACCGCCAACGCCGTGCTCCGCGCCATGGGGATCGAGCCCCAGGAAGAGCTGTCCGGCGCCCGCAGCGCCGAGGAGCTCACCTCGCTGCTGCGCCGATCGGCATCCGAGGGCTCCCTCGAACAGGACACCGCGACGCTCCTCGAGCGCACCATCTCGTTCTCCGAGCTGAGCGCGAGCGACGTGATGACCCCGCGCCCGCGTCTGTCGACGATCCGCGTCTCCGAGTTCGCCGACGACGTCATCGCCCTCGCACGGCGGACCGGGTTCAGCCGGTTCCCCGTGATCGAGGAGGACGCCGACGACGTCGTGGGCATCGTGCACGTGAAGCAGGCCGTCGCCGTCCCGCGCGAGAAGCGTCCGGAGGTACCCGTCGGCGCCCTCATGACCGACGCCGAGCGGGTCCCCGAGACGATGCCCGGCGACACCCTCCTGACCGAGGTCCGCGGTCGCGGCTACCAGATGGTGATCGTGGTCGACGAGTACGGCGGCACCGCCGGGGTCGTGACCCTCGAGGACCTCATCGAGGAGATCGTGGGCGAGGTGTCCGACGAGCACGACCGCGCACGGATCGACGTCGTCCGCTCCCGCGACTGGCTGACGTTCCCCGGGCTGCTGCGCCCCGACGAGCTCGAGGACCGCGCCGGCGTGACCGTCCCCGAGGACGGCCCGTACGAGACCGTCGGCGGCTTCATCATGTCGACGCTCGGCCGCCTGCCGGTGGTCGGCGACGAGGTCCGGCTCGACGACGGCGTCTTCCGCGTCGAGCGCCTCGACGGCCGCCGCATCGACCGGATCCGCTGGACGCCCACCCCGCCCCCGACCCCGGCGACGGGCATCATCATCCCCGCGACGAAGACCCCGGCGACGAAGACCCCGGCCACGAAGACCACGACGAAGGGCAGCACCCGATGAGCTCCGACTGGTGGGGCATCTTCTGGCTCGTCGTGCTGCTGCTCGGCAACGCCTACTTCGTCGCGGCCGAGTTCGCCGTCATCTCCGCCCGCCGCTCGCAGATCGAGCCACGTGCGGAGGAGGGCTCGAAGGCCGCGCAGATGACGCTCTGGGCGATGGAGCACGCCACGCGCATGCTGGCCACCACGCAGCTCGGCATCACGGTCTGCTCGCTCCTCATCCTCAACGTGTCCGAGCCGGCGATCCACCACCTGCTCGAGGTCCCGCTGCACCTGACCGGGTGGAGCGCCGAGGTGATCGGCACGGTCGCGTTCGTCTTCACCCTGCTGCTCGTCTCGTTCCTGCACGTGGTGTTCGGCGAGATGGTGCCGAAGAACATCTCGTTCTCGATGCCGGACCGCGCCGCGCTCCTGCTCGTGCCGACGCTCTGGTACATCGGGCACGGCCTGCACTGGGTGATCGTCGGCCTGAACGAGGCCGCGAACGCCGTGCTGCGCGTGTTCAAGGTCGAGCCGAAGGACGAGGCCGTCAGCGCGTTCACCGTGGAAGAGGTGCAGACCATCGTCGAGCAGTCCCGTCGCGAGGGCACCCTCACCGACGACGGGAAGCTCGCCCTGGCGTTCGAGTTCACCGAGAAGAAGGTCAAGGACGTCGCGGTGCCGATGGCCGAGCTCGTCACGCTCCCCGAGGACGCCACCCCCGGTGACGTCGAACGGGCCGTGGCGCAGCGCGGGTTCTCGCGGTACGTGCTCGTGACCGAGGACGGCTCCCCCACGGGCTACGTGCACGTGAAGGACGTCATCGACCTCCGACCCGACGAGTACGACGACCCGGTGCCGCCCAAGCGCATCCGGCAGCTCATCTCGCTCTACACGGAGATGGACCTCGAGGACGCGCTCGCGACGATGCGTGCCGCGGGCCGCCACGTCGCCCGGGCGTTCGACGCCGAGGGCCGGACGCTCGGCGTGCTCTTCCTCGAGGACATCCTCGAGGAGCTCGTCGGCACCGTCGAGGACGCGACCCGGCGGCGGTAGCCGCGCGCGACAGATCGACGGGCGCGCCCCGCTCAGCGGCAACGCGAAGCGTTGCGCGGGGCGCGCCGACCGAGCCTGCGAGGGAGGACCGTGCCAGCTTGCACCGCGCCTCCCGTCCGTCCGTGGTCGCGACCACGGCGTCGGCATGCGTTTCGCGCCCAGCGACACGTCACGCGCTGCCTCGCCCGTGAGCTGTCGCTCAGCGCGAGAGTCTGGCGCGCGCTACCAGCTGACGGGGAGCGGCTTGCCCTCCTCGTAGCCGGCGGCCGACTGGATGCCGACGAGCGCCCGCTCGGAGAACTCGGCGAGCGAGGACGCGCCCGCGTACGTCGCCGAGCTGCGGACACCGGTGGTGATCATGTCGAGCAGGTCCTCGACGCTCGGCCGCTCCGGGTCGAGGTAGATCGTCGACGACGAGATGCCCTCGGCGAAGAGCGCCTTGCGGGCCCGCTCGTACGGGTCGAGGCGCTCGAAGCGCTCGCGGACGGCCTTCGCCGACGCCATGCCCCAGCTCTCCTTGTAGGCCTTGCCCGCGGCGTCGCGGCGGAGCACGCCCGGCGCCTCGAGCGTCCCGGCGAACCACGAGCCGATCATCACGGCGGAGGCGCCGGCAGCGAGGGCGAGCGCGACGTCGCGCGGGTAGCGGACCCCGCCGTCTGCCCAGACGTGCGCGCCGAGCGAGCGCGCGGCGGCGGCCGTCTCGAGCACGGCGGAGAACTGGGGGCGACCGACGGCCGTCATCATGCGCGTGGTGCACATCGCGCCGGGTCCGACGCCGACCTTGATGATGCTCGCGCCGGCCTCGACGAGGTGGGCGACGGCGTCGGCGGTGACCACGTTGCCCGCGACGAGCGGGATGTCCAGCCCGAGGGCGGCGACGGTGCGGAGCGCACGGAGCATGCCCTCCTGGTGGCCGTGCGCGGTGTCGAGGACGAGCACGTCGACGCCGGCGGCCGCGAGGGCCTGCGCCTTGGCGGCGACGTCGCCGTTGATGCCGATCGCGGCGGCGACGCGCAGGCGGCCGGAGGCGTCCACCGCGGGGCGGTAGATGTCGGAGCGGATCGCGCTGGTCTGGCTGACCGTGCCGACGACCTTGCCGTGCCGCATGACCGGCGCGAAGTCGACCTCGGCGGCGCTCAGCACGTCGTACACGTGCCGCGGGGTGCCGGCGTCCTCGGCGTCGATCGCGGTCGAGGCACCGTGCAGCAGGTCGCGGAGCGTCGCGTCGGGTCCGGCGGTGCCGAGTCGACCGGCGGGGACGCAGCCGAGGTACGCACCAGCGGCGTCCCGCACGACGACCCCGCGGCCGGCGACGGGCAGCAGCTGCTCGAGCGCCTCGGCGACGGTGGTGTCGGCGCCCATGTCGTAGGCGGTGTCGAAGTCGACGGGCTGCTCCTTGACCCAGCGGATCGCGGCGTCGAGGTCCTGCAGGTGCATGTCCTGCGGCAGGACGCCGAGGCCGCCGCGTCGGGCGAGCGTGGCGGCGAGGCGGGGCCCGGTGACCGAGTTCATGTTGGCGCTGACGATCGGGATGGTCGCACCGGATCCGTCGTTCGCCGAGAGGTCCACGTCGAACCGGCTCGTCACCGCCGACCGGCTGGGGACGAGGAAGACGTCGGAGTAGGTCAGGTCGTGTGTCGGCCGCGTCTCGTAGAACCTCATGGGCCCCACTGTACGGCGATGCGGGGTGGCCGGTCGGGGTGGTCGGTCGGGGCGGCTCGGCACGCCTCCGGCGCGACACGCGCGACACCCCCTCGCCGTGCGCGACCCGCCTCCGCCTGACACCGAACGGTCATCCGCGAGCGGCTAGGCTTGGCACCTGTGCGAGGCAGGGTTGCCACGCACGACACACACGAGCATCTATCGACGGAGAGTGGGCGATCGGCTGTGTCGAGCCATCTGACCGGAACGGACGAGACCGCGGGCGAATTCGGGGCGAACGAGTGGCTCGTCGACGAGCTCTACGAGCAGTTCGTCGCCGACAAGGAGTCCGTGGACAAGTCCTGGTGGCCGGTCCTCGAGAGCTACCACCGCACCCAGGGCAGCGCCACGTCGAGCCCGACCCCCGCAGCGCCGGCCGCACCCGAGCAGCAGCAGTCCACGACCCAGCAGCCCGCGACCGGTGACGCCCCCGGCGAGGCGAAGGCCGGGCCGATCCAGGCGAAGACCACGTCGCGCCAGCCCACCCCGCAGCCGATCCCGGCCGAGGCGAACGACGAGGCCGACCACCACGAGGAGACCCACGAGGACGTGGCGACCCCGCTCCGGGGCATGGCGAAGACGCTCGCGTCGAACATGGACGCCTCGCTCACGGTCCCGACCGCGACGAGCGTGCGGACGATCCCGGCGAAGCTGATGATCGACAACCGCATCGTCATCAACAACCACCTCCGTCGGGCCCGCGGCGGGAAGATCTCGTTCACGCACCTCATCGGGTGGGCGATGGTGCAGGCGCTCAAGGAGTTCCCGAGCCAGAACGTGTTCTACGAGGAGCGCGACGGCAAGCCCTTCGTGGTCGCCCCCGCCCACGTGAACCTCGGCATCGCGATCGACGTCCCGAAGAAGGACGGAACCCGGTCCCTGCTCGTCCCGAGCATCAAGCGCGCCGAGACGCTCACGTTCGGCCAGTTCCTCTCCGCCTACGAGGACCTCGTCAAGCGCGCCCGCGACAACAAGCTCACCCCGACCGACTTCCAGGGCACGACGATCTCGCTGACGAACCCCGGCGGCATCGGCACGGTGCACTCGGTCCCCCGCCTCACCAAGGGGCAGGGCGCGATCATCGGCGCCGGTGCGCTCGAGTACCCCGCACAGTTCCAGGGGTCCGCGGCGAAGACGCTCGTCGAGCTCGGCATCGGCAAGACCATCACGCTCACGAGCACCTACGACCACCGCGTCATCCAGGGCGCCGGGTCGGGCGAGTACCTCAAGAAGGTGCACGAGCGGCTCATCGGCGAGCACGCCTTCTACGAGGACATCTTCTCGGCGCTCCGGATCCCCTACAAGCCGATCCAGTGGGCGAACGACATCAACGTCGACCTCGCGCACCGGGTGAACAAGACCGCGCGCGTGCAGGAGCTCATCAACAGCTTCCGCGTCCGCGGGCACCTGATGGCCGACATCGACCCGCTCGAGTACCGGCAGCGCACCCACCCGGACCTCGAGATCGAGAGCCACGGACTGACCTTCTGGGACCTCGACCGCGAGTTCGTCACCGGCGGGCTCGCCGGCACGACCAACGCGCCGCTCCGCGACGTGCTCGGGATCCTCCGCGACGCCTACTGCCGCACGGTCGGCATCGAGTACATGCACATCCAGGACCCGGAGCAGCGCCGCTGGGTGCAGGCGCACATCGAGGTGCCGTACTCGAAGCCCTCGAAGGACGAGCAGCTCCGTGTCCTCGGCAAGCTCAACGAGGCCGAGGCGTTCGAGACCTTCCTGCAGACGAAGTACGTCGGCCAGAAGCGCTTCTCGCTCGAGGGTGGCGAGTCGACGATCGCCTTCCTCGACTCGCTCATCCAGCACGCCGCGACCGCCGGCCTCGACGAGGTCGCGATCGGCATGGCACACCGCGGCCGCCTCAACGTGCTGACGAACATCGCCGGCAAGACCTACGGTCAGATCTTCCGCGAGTTCGAGGGCTCGGCGCTCCCCGGCACCGTCTCGGGCCAGGGATCGGGCGACGTGAAGTACCACGTCGGCACCGAGGGGGTCTTCCGCGCGAGCGACGGCACCGCCATCCCGGTGACGATCGCCGCGAACCCGTCCCACCTCGAGGCCGTCGACGGCGTGCTCGAGGGGATCGTCCGCGCGAAGCAGGACCGCCAGGCACCCGGCACGTTCGGCGTGCTGCCCGTGCTCGTCCACGGCGACGCGGCGATGGCCGGACAGGGCGTCGTGGTCGAGACCCTGCAGATGTCGCAGCTGCGCGGTTACCGCACCGGCGGCACCGTGCACCTCGTGATCAACAACCAGGTCGGGTTCACCACCCCGCCCGAGTCGGCTCGCAGTTCGGTGTACTCCACCGACGTCGCGAAGACGATCCAGGCACCGATCTTCCACGTGAACGGGGACGACCCCGAGGCCGTGGCCCGCGTCGCCGAGCTCGCCTTCGCCTACCGCGAGGAGTTCCACCGCGACGTCGTCATCGACCTCATCTGCTACCGCCGCCGCGGGCACAACGAGGGCGACGACCCCTCGATGACGCAGCCGCTCATGTACAACCTCATCGAGGCGAAGCGCTCCGTCCGCACCCTCTACACCGAGGCCCTCGTCGGCCGCGGCGACATCACGCAGGAGGAGTACGACGAGGCGCACCGCGACTTCCAGGACCGCCTCGAACGCGCCTTCGCCGAGACCCACGAGGCCCAGACCGGCACGATCCCGGTCGTCACGGTCGACGACGACGGCGCCGTGCAGGGCCTCGAACGGCCGGCGGCGCAGCGCGACGACTCCGAGGTCGAGGTGCACGACACCGCGGTCTCCGAGGACCTCGTCCGGGCGATCGGCGACGCGCACAGCAACCCACCGGCCGGCTTCCAGGTCCACCCGAAGCTGCAGCAGCTGCTGACCAAGCGCACCGACATGACCCGGAACGGCGGCGTCGACTGGGCGATGGCCGAGCTCATGGCGATCGGCTCGATCCTCGTCGAGGGCAAGCCGGTCCGGCTCGCCGGGCAGGACGCCCGCCGCGGCACGTTCGTGCAGCGCCAGGCCGTCTTCCACGACCGGGTGAACGGCCAGGAGTGGCTGCCGCTCGCGAACCTCACCGAGGACCAGGCCCGCCTGTACATCTACGACTCGCTCCTCAGCGAGTACGCCGCGATGGCGTTCGAGTACGGCTACTCGGTCGAGCGCCCCGAGGCCCTCGTGCTGTGGGAGGCGCAGTTCGGCGACTTCGCGAACGGCGCCCAGACCGTCATCGACGAGTTCATCTCGTCGGCCGAGCAGAAGTGGGGACAGCGCTCGGGCCTCGTGCTCCTGCTCCCCCACGGCTACGAGGGCCAGGGGCCGGACCACTCGTCGGCGCGCATCGAGCGCTACCTGCAGCTCTGCGCCGAGGACAACATGGTGGTCGCACGGCCGTCGACCCCGGCGTCGTACTTCCACCTGCTGCGCCGCCAGGCGTGGGAGCGTCCGCAGAAGCCGCTCATCGTGTTCTCCCCGAAGGCCATGCTGCGCCTCCGCCAGGCGACCAGCCCGGTGGACGCGTTCACCAGCGGCACCTTCGCCGAGGTCATCGACGACGACCGCGTGACCGACCGGTCCGCCGTCCGCCGCGTGGTCCTGCACTCCGGCAAGGTGCACCACGACCTGCGCGCCGAGGTCGAGAAGCGCGGCGTCACCGACGTGGCCCTCGTCCGGCTCGAGCAGCTCGCGCCGCTCCCCCTCGACCAGATCCTCGAGGTGCTCGCGGGCTACCCGGACGCCGACGTCGTCTGGGCTCAGGAGGAGCCGGAGAACCAGGGTGCCTGGCCGTTCGTCTGCATGAACCTGTCGCCGCACCTCGACGGCCGCCCGCTGTCGGTCGCCGCTCGACCCGCGAGTGCCGCTCCGGCGACGGGCTCCTCGAAGCGCTCCGCGCAGGAGGCGACCGAGGTCATCACGAAGGCCCTGGGCTAGCCGGGGCCGTCGGGCTCACCGACGCCCCGGCGTCCGTCGGGCTCGCCGACGCTCCGGGGGCCGTCGGGCTCGCCGACGCTCCGGGGGCCGTCGGGCTCGCCGACGCTCCGGGGGCCGTCGGGATCGCCGACGCCCCGGCGATCCCGAGGGCCGGAGCGCGCCCCGCACCGAACACTGCGCCCCGTCTCGACGGGGCGCAGTGTTCGTCCGGGGGTGCGATCAGCGGCCGCGCGATCGGCGCCCACGCAATCGCGGCCGCGCGATCGGCGCCCGCGGCCATCAGCGCCCGCGCGATCGGCGCTGGCGCGATGGGCGCGAGGGCGTCACCGGAGCTTCGTGTAGCGCACCCCGGCGTCGTGGTAGCCGCGCTTCTGGTAGAACCGGTGCGCGCTGTCCGTGGCCGCGGCGCTGACCGCGCTGAGGCGACGCGCGCCCTGCTCGACCGCCCACGCCTCGAAGGTGCCGATGAGCGCGGAACCCGTGCCGAGCCTCCTGGCCGACTCGTCGACCACCATGAGCAGCAGCTGCGCGGTCGGCTCGTCGCTGGCGTACGCCCACGTGACCTGGGCACCGGCGACGGCGATCGCGCGACCGTCGTCGTCCCGCACCAGCCAGGTCCGGTGGCCGGCCTCGGGCGTGAGCCGCTCGAGGCGGGCGCGCATCGCGGCGTCGTCGACCTCGTGGCCGAGCAGGCGGACGAGGGCGGCGACGTCGGAGACGTCCGTGTCGGACCAGGTGGTGATCGACTCGACGGAGAGGGTCATGCCCGCGACACTACCGACAGCCCCGCCCGTGTGACGACGGCTGCCAGGACGCTCAGTGGGTGGCCTGCTCCAGTCGGATGCGGGCGAGGATCTCCGTGCGGAGTTCCTCGGGCGCGGTCTCCTTGCACGCGCGACGGACCGTCTCGATCAGGACGACGCCGACGCGGTGCTCGGTCGTGCAGTCCTCGCAGTCCTCCATGTGCTCGCGGATGTCCGCCGCGTCCTCGCGGCAGAGCTCCCCGTGCAGGAACTCCTCGAGCTCGGCCTTCGCCTTCGAGCAGTCGCAGCCGCTCATCGCGCTTCCTTCCCTTCGACGCGGCTCGACGCCGCGGCAACCTTCCGGCCTCGTCCGCGCATCGTCGCCGTCGACGCTGCGTCCGGGACGATGCCGGTCTCACGTGCGTGGTCGGCCAGGAGCCCGCGGAGGAGCCGGCGGCCACGGTGGAGGCGGCTCATGACCGTCCCCACGGGGGTCTTCATGATGTCGGCGATCTCCTGGTAGGAGAACCCCTCGACATCGGCGAAGTAGACGGCCATCCGGAAGTCCTCGGGGATGGCCTGCAGCGCGTCCTTCACGGCGGAGGACGGCAGGTGGTCGATGGCGTCGGCCTCGGCGGAGCGCGCCGAGATCGACTGCGTCACGCTCTCCGCGCCGCCCAGCTGCCAGTCCTCGAGCTCGTCGATCGTGCCCTGGTACGGGTTGCGCTGGTTCTTGCGGTACGTGTTGATGAACGTGTTCGTGAGGATCCGGTACAGCCAGGCCTTGAGGTTCGTGCCCTGCCGGAACTGCCGGAACGCGGCGAAGGCCTTGACGAAGGTCTCCTGCACGAGGTCGGACGCGTCGGCCGGGTTTCGGGTCATCCGCATCGCCGCGCCGTACAGCTGGTCCATGAAGGGGAGCGCCTGGTCCTCGAAGAGGGCGCGCAGCTCGGCTTCGGAGACCGTCTTCGCGTCCACGACCGCGTCGGCGCTGTCGTCCCGCCCGAACGCCACGACCTCGTCGGTCGCGTCGTCCGCGTCCGCTGCGTCGTGCTCGTGGGCTGCGTCGTCGCGCAGCTCGGCCTCGTCGGACACCGCGTCGAGCTGCGCCTCGGTCTCCTCGACCAGGTCGTGCGGTGCTGCGTGCGGTTCGTCGGTCGTCATCGCCGTCGAGTCTAGGCCGAGGGTGCCCCCGAGCGTCGTCGGCACGGCGGGCATGGTCGTCCGCGGTCGTACGAGTGTCGCTGTCGCCACTGATCCTCCCGGTGCGTTCAGTACCCTTGTGAACCGATGGCAGTCACGACGCATTCCCAGTCCCCGACCGAGCCCTGGACCGCACCGCTCGCGCGGGGTCCGCTACGCGGTGACGTGTCGCTCCCGGGGTCGAAGTCGCTCACCAACCGCGAGCTCGTGCTCGCGGCCCTCGCCGACGGCCCGTCCACCATCCGGCTGCCGCTGCACTCGCGGGACTCGGCGCTCATGGTCGAGGCCCTCCGCCAGCTCGGCGTGGGTGTCGACGAGGTCGCCCCCGGCCCCGGCGAGGCCCCGAACCCCTACGGCCCGGACCTCCGGATCACGCCGGCACCGATGCACGGCGACGTCCGGGTGGACTGCGGTCTCGCCGGCACCGTGATGCGCTTCCTGCCGCCGCTCGCGGCCCTCGCCGTCGGCCCGGTCACGATCGACGGGGACCCGTACGCCCGCAAGCGCCCGATGCACGCGATCATCCAGGCCCTCGTCGACCTCGGCGTCGACGTCACCGACGACGGGGGCGGCGCCATGCCGTTCTCCTTCACCGGTACCGGGTCGGTCCGCGGCGGGTCGCTCGCGATCGACGCATCGGCCTCGTCCCAGTTCGTCTCCGGGCTGCTGCTCTCGGCACCGCGCTTCGACGAGGGGCTGCACCTCACGCACGTCGGCGACCGCCTGCCGAGCATGCCGCACATCGAGATGACCGTCGCCGCGCTGCGTGCCCGCGGCGTCCGCGTCGACGAACCCGCGGTCGGCGAGTGGGTCGTGCACCCCGGCCCGATCGCCGCACGCGACGTCACCATCGAACCGGACCTGTCGAACGCCGCACCGTTCGCCGTGGCGGCGCTCGTCGCCGGCGGGACGGTCCGCATCCGGACCTGGCCGACGGCCACGACCCAGGTCGGTGCCGACCTCGAGACGCTCCTGCCCCGATGGGGCGCGACCGTGACCCGCGACGGCGCCGACCTCGTCTTCGACGGCGGTGTCGGCGTGCGGGGCGGCGCCTCCCTGCCCGGCCTCGCGCTCGACCTGAGCCGCGGCGGCGAGCTCGCGCCCGCGCTCGTCGCGCTCGCGGCCCTCGCCGACGGCCCGTCCGAGATCGACGGGATCGGCCACCTGCGTGGGCACGAGACGGATCGCCTCGCCGCCCTGGCAGCCGACCTCAACGGCACAGGAGGCTCGGTGCACGAACGCGCCGAGGGCCTCCGGATCGAGCCTGCCGCACTCCACGGCGGCGCCTGGGCCGCGTACGACGACCACCGGATGGCGACGGCCGGGGCGATCGTCGGGCTCGTCGTCGACGGCGTGGCCGTCGACGACATCGGTTCGACCGCGAAGACCCTGCCGCAGTTCCCCGAGCTGTGGGCGGCGCTCGTCGCGACCGGCGACGCGGGGGCCTGAGACGATGAGCTGGTGGGACGACGTCGACGGTGACGACTCCGACGCGGACGAGCCGTACGGACAGTACGACGAGTCGAGCGTGCGCGTCCGACCGAACCCGAAGGGCAACCGCCCGCGCACGAAGGTCCGCCCGACGTACGAGGACGCCCCCACCGGCTGGGTGACGAACGTCGACCGCGGGCGGTTCGGCGTCCTGGTGGCCTCCGGCGCCGACGACGAGCGGGTGATCACGGCGACGAAGGCCCGCGAGCTCGGCAAGAAGTCGGTCGTCACGGGCGACCACGTCTCGCTCGCCGGCGACGTCTCCGGGGACGCCGGCTCGCTCGCGCGCATCGTGAAGGTCGCCGAGCGGACCACCCTGCTCCGACGGAGCGCCGACGACACCGACGACGTCGAGCGCGTGATCGTGGCGAACGCCGACCAGATGCTCGTCGTCGTCGCTGCGGCCGACCCGGAGCCCCGGACACGCCTCATCGACCGGTACCTGGTGGCGGCCTTCGACGCGGGCCTCGACCCGGTCCTCTGCATCACGAAGACGGACCTCGCCGACCCGACCGCGTTCCTCGCACACTTCGACTGCCTCGACCTGCGGATCGTGACGAGCCGGTCCGACGACGTCCCGTTCGAGGCCCTGCACGAGGTCCTCGACGACCGGGTGACCGTGACCGTGGGGCACTCGGGCGTCGGCAAGTCGACGCTCGTGAACGCGCTGACCGGGTCGTCCCGGGCGACCGGGGTCGTCAACGCGGTGACCGGTCGCGGTCGCCACACCTCGTCGTCGTCGATCGCGCTGCGGGTCCGCGACGGCGGCTGGATCATCGACACCCCCGGGGTCCGCTCGTTCGGGCTCGGCCACGTCGACCCCGCCAACGTCTTCCGGGCGTTCGCCTCGCACGCGGTCCCCGTCGGGAAGCCGGCGGACGGCATCCCCCTCGACCAGGCGCACGACTGGGAGATCGTCGACCGGGTGCAGGCGGGCGAACTCGGCCCGACCGGGGTCGAGCGGCTCGACTCGTTCCGCGCCCTGCTCACGGGCATGGGCGCCGAGGACCCGGGTACCGAGTAGGACCGCGCACGGCCCCGCCCGGGTCGACAGGTCTGCACCGACGTTGTACAGTTGCCCTCCGTGTCTGAAGTTGCAAAGTACAACTTTGCGCCGACCTCCGCCGTCGACGCACCGTCCTCCCCCATGACGACGACGACGTCGCACGTGCACACCACCCCCGCCCAGCCGCACGCCCACGCGGCGCCCCGGTCCCCCAGGGCCACGCGCCGCCCTGCCGGTGGGTCCACCCTCCGACCGCAGCACCTCGGCCGCACCCTGCTCGGGTTCGGCTCGCACATCCTCGTCCCCCTCTTCCTCGCGGTCGGGATGGGACTGGCCTACCTCGGCGCCTTCCACGCCCCGACGCCGCACGACCTCCCCGTCGGCATCGTCGGACAGGGCGCGGCGACCCAGGTGTTCGCCCAGACCGTCACCGACGAGTCGGACGGCGCGCTCGTGACGCACGTGGTGGCGTCGACCGCCGAGGCCGAGCGCCAGGTGCGCGACCGGGACCTCGCCGCCGTCTACGCCCCCACCGCGACCGGCGCGACCCTCTACGTCTCGACCGCGGCGTCCGAGACCACCGCGAGCGCGGCGCAGAAGATCTTCATGCCGATCGCGTACCGGTCGCACCTGCCCTTCACCGTGCAGGACGTCGTCCCCGCCGGCGACCAGGACACCACCGGGCAGGGCCTGTTCTTCCTGCTCGTCGCCCTGAGCGTCGGCGGCTACGCGTCCGCGATCGCCGTCGCCGCCTTCGCCACCCGACTCCGACCGCTCTGGACCGCCGTCGTCGGCCTCGCCACTGCGGGCGTGGTCGCGGGCATCGGGATCCTCATCGCCGGTCCGCTGTACGGGATCATCACGACGAACCGGTGGGAGGTCTTCCTGTTCGCGTGGATGTACGACGCGATCATCGTCGCGCTCGGCGTGGGGCTCCACCCGCTGCTCGGCCGCTGGACCACACCGATCCTCACGATGCTGTTCGTGATGCTGAACTTCACGTCGTCCGGCGGGATCTTCCAGCCAGCGTTCCAGCCGGGCTTCTTCGCCGGACTCAACGCGTTCTGGAGCGGTGCCGCCTGGCTGCAGGCCGCCCAGGACCTGCAGTACTTCCCCGGCGCCTCCCTCGGCCGCTCGTCCCTCGTCCTGGCCCTGTGGCTCGCCGCGGCCGTGCTGCTCGCGGTCGTCGTGCACGGGCTCGTCGCCCGCCGTGCCCGCATCGCCCGCGAGCGCGAGGTGACCGCCCTCGAGGAGGAGGAGGTCGTGGCGGCGTAGGCCGCTACGCTGGCGTCCGTGGACCTCAGCGCCGACCTGGACTTCGCCCGCTCCCTCGCCGACACCGCCGACGCGATCAGCCTCGAGCGGTTCCGCGCCGCCGACCTGCACGTGTCGAAGAAGGCCGACAGCACCCACGTCACCGACGCCGACCAGGCGGTCGAGCGGGCCCTGCGCGAGCGCCTGCGTGCCGAACGACCGGACGACGCGTTCCTCGGCGAGGAGACCACGGCCGACACCGGGGCCGAGGCCGTCAGCGAGGGACACCGCCAGTGGGTCGTGGACCCGATCGACGGCACCGCGAACTACCTGCGCGGCGTGCCGGTCTGGGCGACCCTCATCGCCCTCGCGGTCGACGGCCGGCCGGTCCTCGGCGTCGTGAGCGCGCCGGCCCTCGGCAAGCGCTGGTGGGCGGCCGAGGGCCTCGGTGCGCACTCCTTCGACGGCCCCCTGCACGTGTCCGGCGTCGACACACTCGCCGAGGCCAGCCTCAGCTACAACAGCATCCAGCAGTGGGACGACGACGACCGCCTCGACGCCCTCGTCACGCTCTCCCGACGGGTCTGGCGCACCCGGGCCTACGGCGACATGTGGTCCTACATGCTCGTCGCCGAGGGCGTCCTCGACGTCGCCGGCGAACCCGACCTGAAGCCGTGGGACATGGCGGCGCTCGTGCCGATCGTCGAGGAGGCCGGCGGGCGCTTCACCTCGCTCGACGGCGACCCCGGCCCCTGGCACGGCAGTGCGCTCGCGACGAACGGCCTCGTGCACGACGCCGTGGTCGACGTCATCCGCCGCTGACCGCGGAGACCGTCCAGCGCGTGCAACTGTTGCGCGGGCCGAGGTACGACAACGTCGATGTCGCACGACAGCGGTCTCGTCGCTGCACCGCGCGTGCAACAGTTGCGGCCGCGCGCGGTCGACAACGTCGATGTCGCACGACAGCGACAATGTCGTTCCGAGTCGGCCCGCCCGACCGACCCGCCCGCCCACCCAACCCCCACCCACCGGTCCACCCCACGACGGACGCCCGCTGTACCCCGATCTCGTACCGCGATCCGCCGACGTCAAGCGCGAAACGACCCCCGAGGGGGGCACACGGCCCCCCGGACTGGGGACACGGACGGTGGACAAGGGATTGCGGGGAACGGCTACCGCGGCCAGAACCTGAGTTATCTTGCTTCCAGGCGACAGGTCAGGAACCGCGTCGGAGTCCCTAGCTCCGAACGGCCCGCCAGACCGGTCGTGCTTCGTCCGAAGACCCTAACCCGAGGGGTGATACAGACGATGACTTCATCGTTCCCGAGCGGAACCGAGTGCACCCTCACTCGTCATCCGCATTCCGAATCCGACTGCTCCGGCGCGCGTTCTTCCCTGCGTGCCCCACGTCCGGCTCTGCGCGCGGTCACCCGCCGTGCCTCCGACCGGTCCTCCTCCTCCGCTGCATCCGCTTCCGGACCCGGAGGCCGGTGAGTCATGGCACTCACCGGTCGCCGTCTCGAGGTCGACCGGATCGCGACCCTCGCTGTACTCCCTCGTGAGTCCGCGATGGTCGTCGTCGGCGACCCTGGTTCCGGACGCAGCAGCGTCCTCGACGCGGTGTCCAACCGCGTCTCCCTCCCCGTCGTGCGCGTCGGTGTGAACGGGAGCGAGTCCCACTGGCCACTGGCCGGCGTCACCTCGCTCTTCACCGCACTCGACGATCCGCGTGCGACGGCCCACATCGCGCACCTCCTCCAGGGGAGCGCACCCACCGACCGGCAGACGCCGGGGCTGGCAGCGGCGCACGACTTCCTCGACGCCGTGCACGCCCTGACCCTGCCGCCGACGCTCGTGCTGATCGACGACCTCGACCGCATGGACGTGGAGAGCCAGGAGCTCATCGCGTTCCTCGCGTCCCGGCTCGCCGGCACCGCACTCCGCGTCGTGGCCACGGTCCGCACCGTGCCGTCGGACGGACCGCTCGCGGCCCTGCCGACGCTCCGGATCGAACCGCTGCCGGCGGACGAGGCACTCGTGCTCGCCCGTGCCATGGCACCGGAAGAGGCGAACGACGGCGTCCTCGCCGTCCTCGCCGAGGAGACCGGTGGCAACCCGGGCGCGCTGCGCGAGCAGCTCGCCGTGCTCAGCCGCGAGCAGCTGAACGGCTCCGAGCCGCTCGTGCTGCCGCTCCGACCCACCCCGACCACCGAGGCCATCGCGGCCCTGGCGCTCGGTTCCGCAGCAGGACGAGATCTGGACGTCCTGGCGCGGTTGGCTCTCGTCCCCGTGGCGAAGACCAGTGGTTGGGACCGCGACGAGCTCGACGACCTCGCCCACGCCGGACTCGTCTCCGTCAAGGGACAGACCGTCACCGTGCGCGATCCCCTGGTGCGTTCCGCGCTGTACTGGCGGATGCCCGCCCGGGACCGTCGTGCCGCACACACCGAGCTCGCCACGGCGAGCGCCGAGTCCGACCCGCGTGCGGCGGCGTGGCACCGCAGCTTCGTCGACGACGTCCCGGACGTGGTCGCGCTGCTCCGTGCGGCCCGCTCGTACGTGGTGGACGGCAACGCCCAGGCCGCGGTCGTGCTCACCGAGCGCGCACTGCACATCGGCTCGGGGCACGAGGACGAGCACGTCGCGCTCCTCGGTGTCGCCGAGGCGCTGCTCGCGAACCGCCTGCTCGGCTTCGCGGCACGGTACCTCGCCGCGATCCGGCCGTTCCGCTCGACCGCGGACGAGACCCGGCGGCTCCGGCTGTCGTACTCGGTGCAGTACCTCAGCGGTGACGCGGTGCACGCGGACGAGCTCCTCGTGCCGGTGGACCCGGAGAACGCGGCCGAGGCGGACGCACTCGCGGGGCTCCTCGCGATGGTCGCCTGCTTCCGGGCCGAGGCCTGGGAACTCGACCACGCCCGCGACCTGCTCGCCCGGGCCGAACCGCTCCGGCGGTCGGCATCGGCGCACACCCGGGAGATCACGGAGACCGCGCACGAGCTCATCGCCGCGGTCGACGGGACCCTCCCGGCCGACACCGCCCTGCACGACGGGCTGTCCACCACGACGCTGGTGGGCATGTCCGACCCGGCGCTGCTGCTCCTCGCCCACGCGTTGAGCATCGCCGAGCGGTACCGCAGCGCCCGCCGGGTGTTCGCCCTGGTGCTCGCCCGTGGCCAGGAGGCCATGCCGGTCTGGACCGAGGCGGCGCGCTACCTGTCCGCCGAGAACGAGGTGCGCTCCGGGAACTTCCGGCAGGCGCTCCGCGCGATCGACGTGTGGGAGGCCGGCTCCTCGGTGGTGGAGCGGCTCCGCGAGCCGTCCCGTGCCATCGCGCTCGCGTGGCGGCACTTCGCCGAGGGGCGGTCCCCCGAGGCGCTCGAGGTCATCGACCGGTGCCTCGCGCAGCGTTCCACGAACCGTCTGTGGGGTGCGACCGCCAAGTTGCACGCCCTGCGTGGCCGGGTGCTCCTGCTCGACGGTCGGCTCGACGAGGCCGCGGCCTCGCTGGAGGCGGCCGACGCCATCGGTCGTTCGCTGCGGAACCCGGCGGTGCTCCGGCACCTCGGCGACCTGGTGGAGGCGTACACGCGCCTCGACCGCATCGACGATGCCCGGACCATCGCGGCCCGGCTCGCGGCGGACCACCACGCCCGTCCGTCCCGCTGGGGCGCCCTGGTGCTGGCGCGGAGCCTCGCGCTCGTGGCGGACGACACCACCCGTGACACCGCCCGTCGCCGTGCCCTGGATCTGTTCCAGCCGCACGACTCGCAGTTCGAGCGTGCTCGGACCTTCGCGGCGCTCGCTGCCGTGGGGAGCCCGACGGAGCGTCCGCGTCTCGGCGCGGCCGCTGCGGCGGCGTACGAGGCGGCGGGGCTCCGGCGTCCGCTCGCCACCCCGGCGGCGACGGTCGCGATGCCGGTCTTCGGTTCGCCGTCGTCGGTCCGCTCCGGTCCGGTCCTCTCCGCACAGCTGCCCGGGACGCCGCGCAGCGCGCCGGACGCCTCGGCGGTGCTCACCTCGCTCACCGCGGAGGAGCGCGCCGTCGTGCAGAAGGTGACGGAGGGGTACCGCAACCGCGAGATCGCCTCGTCGCTGTTCATGTCGCAGCGGACGGTGGAGCTGCGGCTGACGCAGATCTACCGCAAGGTGGGCGCGCGGTCGCGCTCGCACCTGGTCGCGCTGCTCACGTAGTCCGGACAGGACCTCCACAGGACGGGAGGCGCGGTGCCAGCTGGCCCCGCGCCTCCCGTTCGTCGTCGGTGCGGGCCGTCGATGCGGGTTGCGGGACTCCGCACGCGCTGTCCCCCGAACGGAGGACCGCTCGCGGTGAACCGCAAGAGCGGGCGAGGACCGTTGCCGTGTCACCGACCGCGGGTGATGCTTCTGGTGCACCGACCGCCGTGCTCCCCCGGGAGCCAGCCCGTGGTACCCCGTCCGGTACCCGAACCGTCGGCCCACGAACGCCGTCGTCCGTCCTCGCCTGATCCGAGGACGGGCGGCGGCCCGGGCCGGCGGACCGGACGCACGGCAGACCCGACGGCGGTCGGTGCCGCAAGGCTCCTCCCCCACCCGAGCTGCTCCTCCCCACCCGAAGGGACCCGAAGATGTGCGGCATCATCGCTGCCCGCGTCGCCGGCGACGCGACCCCCTACCTGCTCGACGGACTCGAACGCCTCGAGTACCGCGGGTACGACTCGGCGGGCATCGCCGTCCGGACCGCCCACGGCGGGACCGAGACCATCCGGTCGGTGTCCCGCGTCGGTGACCTGCGCACGCTCGTCGCCGCGCGGTCCGGCGACGCGCTGACGGGGATCGGCATCGGGCACACCCGGTGGGCGACGCACGGCGTCGTGCGCGAGACGAACGCCCACCCGCACGCGGACTGCTCCGGACGGATCAGCATCGTGCACAACGGGATCGTCGAGAACGCCGACCGGCTCCGTGCCACGCTCGAACGACAGGGACACGTGTTCTCGTCGGACGTCGACTCCGAGGTCATCGCGCACCTCGTCGAGCGGGCGCTCGCGGTGGACCCGGACCTCATGCTCGCGGTGCAGATCGCGACCGCGCAGCTCGAGGGCTCGTGGGCGATCGTCGTCCTCGACGCCCGGGACGGCCGCATGGTCGTCGCCGCCGAACGCTCCCCGCTCGTCGTCGCCCGCTCGGCCCGCGGCGACTTCGTGGCGAGCGACATCGGGGCCGTCGCCGAGTGGTGCGAGACGTTCGTGGCGCTCCGCGACGGCGACGTCGTCGAACTCGGTGAGGCCTGGACGTGGTCGTCCTCCGGCGTGACCGTCCCGGTGCCGTTCCCGACGCCGTCGCCCTTCGCCGCGACCGCACTCGACCTCGGCGACCACCCGGACCACATGGCGAAGGAGATCGAGGAGCAGCCCGAGGTCGTCGCCTCGCTCCTCGACCGGCTCGCACGGGGGGCCGCGGACGGCAGCACGTGGGTCGGCCTCGGCCTCCCCGGCTTCCACCGGCTGGCCATCGTCGCGTGCGGCACCTCCCTGAACGCCGGGCAGGTGATCGCCACCGCGCTCCGCAGCATCGGCGGCGTCCCGACCGACATCGTCGTCGCGAGCGAGGCCGACCAGGTGGTGCTCGGACCGGGGACGCTCGTCGTCGCCATCAGCCAGTCGGGCGAGACCGCCGACGTCCTCCGCGCCCTGGACCGCTTCGAGGACCGGCACCCGGTGCTCGCGCTCACGAACAACGTGCACTCGTCCCTCGCCCGGCGGGCGGACGCGGTGCTCGACTGCCACGCCGGTCCGGAGATCGGCGTCGCGGCGACGAAGACGTTCACCGCCCAGGTCGTCGTCGGTGTCGCCGCGGTGATCTCGGCACTCGTCGCCTCCGGACGGATCGACGGCGAACGCGCCGCTGCGCTCGTCGGCGAGCTGACCGACCTCCCCGCACGCCTCGACCACGCCGCCGCGATCGCCGCCGACCGCATCCCGCTGCTCGTGTCGAGCGTCAAGGACGCGACCGGCTTCCTCTTCCTCGGGCGCGGTGCCGGACTGCCGTACGCCGCCGAGGGTGCCCTGAAGCTCAAGGAGCTCAGCTACCGGTGGGCCGAGTCCTACCCGGCCGGCGAGCTGAAGCACGGCCCGCTCGCCCTCGTCGACCAGGGCACCCCCGTGGTCGTCGTCGACCACGGTGACCACCGGCTCCGGGCGAACATCGCCGAGGTCCGGGCCCGCGGCGGGTTCGTCATCACGATCGGCGGCGAGGGGTCGGACATCCCGGCGCTCGGTCGTCGCGTCGTCGGCGACCTCGCCTGGGGTCGTGCGACCGCGCCGTGGGGCCCGCTCGAGGCCGTCGTCCCCCTGCAGATGCTCGCCCGCGAACTCGCCCTCCAGCTCGGGTGCGACGTGGACAAGCCGAGGAACCTCGCCAAGTCGGTGACGGTCGAATAGCCAGGCACACGCGCTTCAACCGCCTGACGGTGTTCCTCGCCGTCCTCACGGCGCTCGCCATCGTCGCGACGATCATCGTGATCGCCGCGACGTTGGCGCCGCCGTCGCTCCCCCAGGGTCTTGCCGGGTTCTCCACGGAGGGTGCTGCGATCCTTGGGCCTTGACCACCGCAGCCCCACCCCTCGTCGTCGTCGCGCTCCTCGTCGGCGCGCTCCTGCCGTTCGTGCCGTTCGTCGGTCGCGTGGCACGCATCGCCGCGACCATCGCGCACGAGGTGGGGCACGCCGTCGTCGTCGTGCCCTTCGGCGGGCGCATCCGGCGCATCGAGCTCCACCCGGACGGGTCCGGCGAGGCCTGGGTCCAGCTCGGCCGGGTGCCGGGCGGGATCCGCTGGCTCGTGCGGATCCTCAACCTGTACGCCGGGTACAGCGCGCCGCTCTGGGCGGGCGTGCTGCTCGTGACCGGGGTGCTGCACGGGTCGAGGTGGCTGCCCGTCGTGGTCCTCGGCGTCGTCGGGCTCGTCGCGCTCTGCTTCGTGCGGAACTGGTTCGGGATCCTCGTGGTGCTCGGCTTCGACGCCCTCGCGCTCTGGGTGGCGCTCCGTCCGTCGGAGACCACCGTGCTCGTGGTCGCCGCGGTCGGCGCGTTCTTCGTCGTCGACGGGCTGCGGTCGGTGGTGCAGGTCGCCCGGTGGCTCGCGACCGGCGCCCGTGTGCAGACCGACTTCCACATCGCCGCGGCCGAGATGCGGGTGCCGGCGACGGTGTGGTTCGTGCTGTTCCTCGTCGTGAACGCCGTGGCCGTGTGGCTCTGCCGCGGCCCGCTGCTCGAGGTCTGGTCGACCGTGTCCGACGGGGTGCGCGCGCTCGTCTGACGCGTGCGGCAGGAGCGCGGGCCGGGCGGGGCCGCGCGGGGCCGCGCGGGGCCGACTCGGTACGACAACATCGGTGTCGCACGACATCGACCATGTCGCACCCCAGCGCACGCAACAGTTGCACCCGCGCATCGGCGACAACACCGCTGTCGTACGACATCGACGTCGTCGCAACCCCGCGCACACAACAGTTGCCCACGCGCGACAACGACGCGCTCGCCGTCGTACGACATCGACGTCGTCGCAACCCCGCGCACGCAACGACCGATGGGACGATGGCACGATGCACCTCGACGACGTGATCGCCGCCCTCGCCGACACGCACACGCCCGTGCCCGTGCCCGACCGCGACCGCTTCCTCGCGTTCGTGCGAGCCCACGGCGACGCGGCACTCCGACGCGACGGCGGCCCGGAGCACCTCACCGCGTCGTGCTTCGTGTTCTCGCCCGACCTCGGGAGCGTGCTGCTGTGCCTGCACCGCAAGGGCCGGTTCTGGGTGCAGTTCGGTGGACACCTCGAACCGGACGACCGCGACGTCGCCGACGCCGCACGCCGCGAGGCCCGCGAGGAGTCGGGCATCACCGACCTCGACCAGCTCGACCGGGGTCTCGCGGACCTCGACCGTCACGACCTGCACGGCGGCTTCGCCTGCGCCGCGCACTGGGACGTCGGCTTCGTCGCCGTGGTCGACCCCGCCCGGGCGACCACCGTCAGCGACGAGAGCGACGACGTCCGGTGGTTCGCCCTCGACGCACTGCCCGAGGGCCTCGCGCCCGGGCTGCCCGCACGCCTGGCCGCGGTGGTCGCCACGGTCGCGCAGCGCGACTGACACCGGACGGGAGGCGCGGGGCGGCGCCGACCCGCGCCTCCCGTCCGATGCCTGCGCACCTTCCGACGTCGCGCGCGTCGATCGACGAGTGCCGTGTCGCGATCACCGCGCGAACCGCGCGGCCGCCCACCATCCACCGCGCACCGCGCTACTCCCAGGGGTGCTGCGCCAGCTCTGCCGGGTCGATCACCCGTCCGCCTGCGACCACGAGGGACCGCGGCACACGGCGCACCAGCACGTCCATCGGGTTCTCCGCGTCGATCAGGACGACGTCCGCGCGCGCACCGGCGACGATGTCGTGCTCCTCGTCCGTGACGAACCGTGCGCCGTCGCGCGAGGCGATCTCGACCACCCGCACCAGGTCCTCGTCCCGCACCACCCCGCCGGCCCGCGCGTACTGCCACGCGATGCCGAGCAGGTCTCCGTCACCGTAGGGGCTCCACAGGTCGCGGATGCCGTCGGTGCCGAAGCCGAACCGCACCCCGGCGTCGTCGAACTCGTGCAGCGGCAGCTGCTGCATGCGCACCGGTGCGACCGTCGTCATCGTGACCCCGAGGCCCGCCATCCGGGCGAGCAGGTCGCGGCGCCGGACCGGGTCGACGTCGACGATCGCGAAGCCGTGCGCGACGTTGACCCTCCCGGGCGCGATGCCGAGCCGCTCGACGCGGTCGAGGATCAAGTCGAACGAGAACGCCCCGAGCTCGGCGGGCTCGTGCAGGTGGACGTCGATCCCGCACCCGGTTTCGGCGGCGATGTCGAACAGGCCGTCGAGCTGGCCGACGGGGTCACGGTCGATGAGCGACGGGTCGAGGCCGCCGATGTGGTCCGCTCCGCCCTCCGCCGCGCGGCGCAGCAGGTCGAGCACGCCGGGGCGCCGGAGCACGCCGTCCTGCGGGAACGCCACGATCGACAGCTCGACCGCGTCGTCGAGCGCTGCACCGGCGGCGCGGACGGCCTCGATGCCCCGGAGTCCGACGCCGAGGTCGACGTCCACGTGGGTGCGCACCCGGGTGGTGCCGGTGCGGAGCGACTCCCGCAGGACCCTGGTCGCGACGGCCTCGCCCGGGATCCCGAGGGCGTCACGCCGGGCTCGCTCGTGAGCGATCCGGCCCTCGGTCCCGCCCTCGCCGCCGTACGACTCCCACGGGTTGCCCCACCAGCTCTTGTCGACGTGCGCGTGCGTGTTGACCAGCCCGGGGAGCGCGAGCTGCCCACGGCCCTGCACCTCGGTCGCGCTGCCGGCCGGGACGGTGCCCGGGGGCGTGACCGCGGTGGTGCGGGAGCCGGCGACGACCACGTCGACGCGTTCCCCGCCCCACGGTCGCACGTCGCGGATGATCAGGGTCGCGTCCTCGTCCACCATGCCCCCACCCTGCCAGTCCGGCCGCACCGGGTGTGCGCGGGACCCGCCGTAACGGGACGCCGCAATCCGGTGGCGCCGACCGAAGCCTGCGAGAGTACCGGCACGACGACGGCAGGAGGTGTCCCGTGACGGACGAGGCGCACGGTTTCGCGACCGAGCAGGTGCACGGCGGGTTCCAGCCCGACCAGGGCCACGGTGCGAGGGTCCCGGCGATCCACATGTCGTCCGGCTTCCTGTTCGACGACTTCGACCAGGCCCGCGACCGCTTCGCCGGGACCGACGACGGCTACACCTACACGCGGCTGGGGAACCCCACGAACGCCGACGTCGAGCGCCGGGTCGCACTGCTCGAGCGCGGCGTCGAGGCGATCCTGGTGGGCAGTGGGCAGGCCGCGGCCACCGTCGCGTTCCTCGGCATCCTGCAGGCCGGTGACCACGTCGTGGCGGCCCGCAGCATCTACGAGGGCACCAAGGGCCTGCTCGTGCAGAACCTCGGACGCCTCGGGATCGAGGTCGACTTCGTCGCGGACCAGCGCGACCTCGACGAGTGGGCACGCCTGGTCCGCCCGAACACGAAGGCGTTCTTCGCCGAGACGATCCCGAACCCGAAGAACGACGTCCTCGACATCACCGGCGTCGCCGACACCGCGCACCGTGCGGGTGTGCCGCTCATCGTCGACAACACCCTCGCGACGCCGTACCTCGTTCGTCCGGTCGACCACGGCGCCGACATCGTCGTGCACTCCGCGTCGAAGTTCCTCTCCGGCCACGGTGCCGGACTCGGCGGTGTGGTCGTCGACGGCGGCACCTTCGACTGGTCGGCGTCTCCGGACCGCTGGGTGCACCTGACCAGCCCGGAACGGTCGCTCGGCGGCGAGAGCTACGTCGAGCGGTACGGCAGCCGCGCGTTCGTCGTCTTCGCACGCGACGTCGTCGCCTCGCGCATCGGCCCGACGCCCTCCCCCTTCAACTCCTTCCTGCTGCGCCAGGGCATCGAGACGCTGTCGCTGCGCGTGGAACGCCACAGCGCGAACGCGCTGGCCGTCGCGTCCTTCCTCGAGGAACAGCCGGAGGTGACGAGCGTCGACTACGCGGGTCTGGCCTCCAGTCCGTTCCACGACCTCGCCCAGCGCTACCTGCCGCGCGGTGCCGGGTCCGTCTTCGCGTTCACGCTGGACGGCGGCGAAGCCGCGGCGCGGACCTTCATCGACAGCGTCCAGCTGTTCAGCCGGATGACCCACCTCGGTGACGTCCGCTCGCTGATCCTGCATCCCGCCACCACGACGCACGCCGGCAAGACGCCCCAGGAACGCGCCGATCAGGGCATCGACGACGGCCTCATCCGCCTGTCGGTCGGCATCGAGGACGTCGCGGACCTGGTCCGCGACCTGTCGCGCGGGTTCGCCGCGTTGCGCGGCGCGGGGGCGGGCCAGGAGGCGCGGGTCGGCTCCGACCCGGAGCTCGCCTCCCTCGAACACGCCGTCCCCGGCAACCACGTGATCGCGGAGGAACTCTAGGCAATGGCAGGACTGCAGCACTTCGGGTACTTCTTCTCGCGCGGGTTCGGCCCGCAGGCGTGGGGCCGGTCCGACTGGGACTGGGGGCACGACTGGACGAAGCCCGACCTGTACCAGCAGTCCGTCCGCGCCCTCGAGCAGGCCGGCATGGACCTCGTCATCGCCGAGGACGCGATCTCGCTCGGCAACCCGTCGACGCTCGACCTGCGGATCCGGCAGGCGTACGGCGGCCCGAAGCACGACCCGCTGCTCCTCGCGCCGTACCTGTTCGCCGCGACGTCGCACATCGGCATCGCCCCGACCGTGAACGCGGGGTTCACCCCGCCCTACCTCGCGGCCCGGCAGTTCGCGACGCTCGCGCACCTCTCCGGCGACCGCTTCGGCATCAACGTCGTCACCGACACCGGGAGCGCCCGGCACGCCGGGCTCGCTCCGCTCCCGCACGACGCCGCGTACGACCGCGCCGAGGAGTGGTTGCAGCTCGTCCGTCGGCTCTGGCACTCGTGGGGCTCCGGCTACGTCGGGGACCGCTCCGACTGGCACTTCGCCGACGGCGACGCCCTCGACGCGTTCCACCACGAGGGCGCCTACTTCACCGCGGACGGCCCGCTCAACGCCCTGCCGCTCGACGCCGACCCGATCGTGGTCTCCCCCGGCGGGTCCGGCCGCGGGCTGGCGTTCGCGGGAACGCACTCGGACGTGCAGCTCGCGCTCGCGCCGCTGTCCGTCGCGGCCGTGCGGGACTACCGCGCCCGCGTCCTCGTCGCGGCGGCCGACGCCGGACGCACTGCCGACGCCCTGCGGATCCTGTTCGTCCTCAAGCCCGAGATCGTGTCGTCGGCGGCCGAGGCGGACCGCGTCGTCGAAGCCTCACGGCACCCGTCCGACG
Organism: Curtobacterium sp. LFS084; assembly: GCF_047977705.1. NCBI lineage: Bacteria > Bacillati > Actinomycetota > Actinomycetes > Micrococcales > Microbacteriaceae > Curtobacterium > Curtobacterium sp. LFS084. The sequence continues at coordinate 49,848 of NZ_JBFPFM010000006.1, read as the reverse complement.
ACGACCTCCGCAACGCGGCGATCGCGTGGTCGAGCGACTCCGAGACGGACCTGCTCGCGCTCGACCTCGACGCGCCGATCCCGGCCGGGACGTTCGGCGACCACGTCTCGGCGGGGACGATCCGCGGCCTCGTCGGAGACACCCCCGACGCACCGCTGCGCACGCTCCTCGAACGCAAGGCCCGGAAGGGCCGGGTGTCCTCGCGCGAGGGCTTCGTCGGCACCGCCGACGAGTTCGCGGACTTCATCGAGGAGCTCGGTGCGGACGCTGACAACGACGGCATCATCTTCTCGGGCGACCTGCACCCGGCGCAGGTCTACCGGATGCTCGGCGACCTCGTGCCGGTGCTCCGGCGCCGTGCGCTCCTACGACGGGAGTACGGCGCCGGAGGCATCCGGCAGAACCTGTTCGACTTCTGAGACCGCGCGCCCCGTGGCGCGGATCCTAGTGGTGGACGGGCTCCACGACGCCGCTCTCCTCGACGTCGCGGACGTCCTCGGCGGTGCGGAGGATCTCGTCGCGGTCGGACGCCGAGTTGATCGCCCAGTAGTAGATCACCAGGGAGAACACCGCCACGACGACGATGTCGACCCACAGCGGGAACAGCGGGTGCGTCAGCGGGCCGAAGTCGCTGAGGAACACGATGAGCCCCATGCCGACCAGGTACGGCAGCAACCACTGGGCCGCCTTCCAGTCCCAGCGCGGGCGGACGCTCGAGGCACCCCGGAACACGTTGTTCAGGATGATCACCACGGCACCGATGAGGATCGCGACGCCGAGCTTCCAGTCGGTGTCCCACCCGGTCCAGAGGATGATGAGGTTCGCGACGACGAACGCGATCGGTGAGAGCAGCGTCGCGGCCGGCATCCGGTAGGGCCGCTCGATCTCGGGGATCCGCTTCCGGAACGCGCCGAGGGCCAACGGTGCACCCGCGTACATCAGGACGGACGCACTCGTGATGAGGCTGACCAGCCCCTGCCACGACGGGAACGGTGCGAAGCACGCGCACCCGACGACGAACGCCACGATGAGGCCGACCCAGGGCACACCCTGCTTCGTCGTCCACTCGAAGGCCTTCGGGAAGTAGCCGTTGCGGCTGAGGCCGTAGGAGATGCGGCTCGTGGCCGTCACGTAGATGAGGCCGGTGCCGGCGGGCGAGATGATCGCGTCGATGAAGATGACCACGGCGAGCCAGGTGATGCCGGCTGCCATCGCGATGTCCGCGAACGGTCCGGTGTACTTCGTGAAGTCCGCGGTCGCCCACGAGCCCTGGATCGCGTCGGAGCGGAGCACCCCGAGGAACACGATCTGCAGCAGCAGGTAGATCACGAGCCCGATGAGCACCGAGCCGATGACGGCGCGCGGGATGTCGCGCTTCGGGTTCTTGGCCTCGCCGGCGAGCTGGTCCGCCTGCTCGAAGCCGAGGAACGCGAAGATGATGCCGGACGTCGACACGGCGGCCAGGATGCCCTTCGCCCCCTCGGGCATGAAGCCGTTCGCCGCCGTGAAGTTCGAGCCGTGGAACCCGCTGAACGCCAGCACGATGATGACGAGCAGGGGGATGGCGACCTTCCACCAGGTGGCGGCGGAGTTCGTGTTCGCCAGGATCCGCACGCTGAGCATGTTGATCACCGTGACGACGGCCATGAGCACGATCGCAACGGCGATGCCCGCCCCGGTCAACAGCTGCTGGGTCTCACCGTTGATCACGACGGTGTGCAGCCACGGACGCGCGAACTCCCAGTGCTGCGCGTACTTGATCATCGCCTCGACCTCGATCGGGGCGACGGTCACCGACTGCAGCCACGAGAACCACCCGAAGGAGGCCCCGGCGATGCCACCGAAGGCGATGTGGGGGAACCGCGCTGTTCCACCCGCGATCGGGAACATGCCGCCGAGCTCGGCGTGCACGAGTGCGAGGACGAGGATCGCCACGCCACCGATGAGCCACGAGATGATCGCGGCGGGTCCGGCGGTCTTCAGGGCCTCCTGCGAACCGAAGAGCCAGCCGGAGCCGATGATCGACCCCGTCGAGGCCCAGATGAGCCCGATGAAGCCGACGTTGCGCTTGAGGCCGGAGTCCGGCAGCGCCTGTGTCGTTGTAGCCACTGTTGCTCCTGTCGATGAGCGCCGCCCCTCGGACGGGGGCTGCGCTCCTCGACTCTGGCACTGTGACAGCGCTTTCGGTGGATTGTTTAACACGATGGAAACAAACGTGCTGTACAAGCCCTCAGGCTACTTCTTGTCCGGCTTCTTCTTGCTCTTCTTGTCCGACTTCTTCTTGTCCGACTTCTTCTTGTCCGACTTCTTCTTGTCCGACTTCTTCTTGTCTGACTTCTTCTGCTCGTCCTGCTTCTTGTCGGACTTGTTCTTGTCCTTCTTGCTCTTCGAGTCCTTCTTGTCCTTCTCGGCGGGCGCGGGCACGGGCACCGGCACGGGCACGGGCCGGGCGTCGGACGACTCCAGCCCGTCGACGGGTTCGACGACGACCGCGCTGCCGGTGTCGGCCAGGACGTCGACCTCGCGCTCGTCGAGCACCGGCGCGAGGGCGTCCTCCACCCGCTCGACGACGAGCGACGCACCGTCCTCGGCCAGTCGGACGAGCGCCTGGGCTGCCCGCACGCGGGTCGTCGTCCTCCGGGCGAGCACGTCGGCCCGAGCCCCCTCGAGGAAGGCGCGCAACGAGCGTTCGACGACCGAACGACCCCGTGGTGCCGAGCGGTCGAGGCGGTCGAGCTCGCCGGCCACACCCGACACGTCGTCCTCGACGTGCTCGTGGCGCACGGACTCGATGAGCGCAGCGATCGCGGCCGCACCGCGCTCGACCGCGGCGGATCGCTGGTCGAGCACGACGAGCATCTCGATCACCGAGCCGTACGTCACCGTCTCGAGGCGGACCGGCTCGGCCCCACGCCCGCGGATCACCAACCGGGCGTCCGGCGTCGGCAGCCACGCGGACAGCGCAGCGACGGTCGCGACCGAGGCCACCGCCCGCTCGTAGTCGGCGAGCACCACTCGCTCCTGCTCGCGCAGACGGACTCGGATCGCGATCTCCTGCACCACGCGTTGACCTCCCGTTCGCGGCGCGGGCGTGTTCCCGCGCCTGCCGCGGATCGTAGTCCTGGCAGGTGACCGGACGACGAACGCCCCGGCGCCGTCCGGGGACGGTGTCGGGGCGTTCGGGTGGCAGTGCGTGACAGCGGCTCGACGTTCGGCGAATGGTGGAGATGGGGGGAATCGAACCCCCGTCCATCGCTGCAATTCGACGTCTTCTACGGGCGTATCCGGATGGTTCGTTCTGCTCGGCCCCGTCCTTTGCTACCGGCTTCTAGGACGACGGGCCCAGTCTCAGTGCAAGTCCCGCACGGCCCTGAGGCGCAACCGTGCAGCAAGTCCTCTGGATGACGCCGGAACTCAGGTTAGAAGACGGTCACCTGGCCGACGGACTTCATGTGCTGGGCTGCTTACGCAGCGAGAGCGAAGTCAGTGCGCTTGGAATTGGCACTTGTTGTTTTCCACGGATCGTTCACGAGATGACCGTGGGTCCTCGACCCGCTTCCCGTCGGCACACAGGCAATGTCGAAACCGATCATCCCCATGCGGGCCGGACGTGCGAGCCGCTGTCACGCTGTTGAGTTGCCAATGCTCCGATCGGAGCAGTCCCTCAGTCTAGCCGACCGAGGTGCGACAGCGCTACTCGCCGACGCGGTTCCGGGTGCGCATGGCCCGCTCGGCCTCGCGCTTGTCCGTCTTCTCGCGCAGCGCCTGGCGCTTGTCGAACTCGCGCTTGCCCTTCGCGACCGCGATCTCCACCTTGGCCCGGCCGTCGTGGAAGTAGATCTGCAGCGGGACGAGCGTGTAGCCGCCCTGCGCGGTCTTGTGCGAGATCTTCACGATCTGCTGCTTGTGGAGGAGCAGCTTCCGCTTGCGCCGGGGGGCGTGGTTGTTCCAGGTGCCCTCGGTGTACTCGGGGATGTGCACGGCGTCGAGCCAGGCTTCGCCGCCGTCGATGAAGGCGTACCCGTCGACGAGCGAGGCCCGTCCTTCGCGGAGGGACTTCACCTCGGTGCCGGAGAGCACCATGCCGGCCTCGTACGTGTCCTCGATCAGGTAGTCGTGACGCGCGCGACGGTTCGTCGCCACGATCTTCTCGCCGCGTTCCTTCGCCATGCGTGTCTCCCTCCGTGCGGTCGCTGCGGATGCGCAGCCCTACAGCCTACCCAACCCGCGGACGGTCCCGCACCTTCCCGGCGCGCCGCCCCGTGCCGCGCCCGTGCCCGGGTCCGTGCCGAACGCCCGGAACATTCGCGCTGAGCGACACCTCACGGCGCTCGGAGCACGTGAGGTGTCGCTCAGCGCGTGAGAACACGGACCGGCCGAGCCGAGCCGGCCGGGCGCGCGTCAGACCTTGAGGTAGCGGCGGATCGCGACGAAGGCCGACAGCCCCGCGAGCACGATGCCGATCACGATCACCGACGGGACCACGATCGCGGCGTCCCCCATGCCGATGAACGCCGTCCCGGAGAACCGGATCGCCAGGTAGTTCCGCACGAAGAACCACACCACGGCCGTGATCGCCCCGCCGGCGAGGACCGCCCCGATGGCCGCGGCGATCACCCCCTCGAGCACGAACGGCGTCTGGATGAACCGGTTCGACGCCCCGACCAACCGCATGATGCCGAGCTCCCGCCGTCGACTGAACGCCGACAACCGGATCGTGGTGGCGATGAGCAGCACGGCGGCGACGAGCATGAGCGCCGCGATGCCGATGGCCGTGTACGACGACGCGTTCAGCAGGTTGAAGATCGGTTGCAGGTACCCGCGCTGGTCGACGACGCTCTGCACGCCCGCGACCTTCGACAGGCTCTCGACGAGCACGTCGGACTGCGACGGGTTCTTGAGGTTCACCCAGTAGGTCTCGTTGAGGTACTCGGGCTTGACGAACTCGGTGGCGGGCGAGTCCTTGAACTGCTGCTTGAACCGGGTGAAGGCGTCCTGCTGGTTCTCGAAGTAGAACTTCTCGATGTACGGCTTCAGGGTCGACGACTCGAGCTGCGCCTTGACCTGCGCCTGCTGGTCCGAGGTGGCCTTCGCGCCGGTGCAGTTGCCCGTGGTGTCGGTGTCGGTGCACAGGTAGACGGCGACCTGCGCCCGGTCGTACCAGTACCCCTTCATCTGGTTGATCTGCATCTGGAGCAGGATCGCGGTGCCGACGAAGGTGAGCGAGATGAAGGTCACGAGGACGACAGACACGACCATCGACGCGTTGCGCCGCAGGCCCGAGCCGACCTCGGACATGACGAGCCCGAGCCTCATCGGATGATCCCCGGGATGGTCTGGATGCCGGTGGTGTTCGACACGGTGTTGCCTCGCTGGATCGGGACGGCCTGGGTCTGGTAGCCGCCGGACTGCTCGTCGCGCAGGATCGTGCCGTTCGACAGCTCGATCACCCGGCGCTGCATCTGGTTCACGATGCTCGCGTCGTGCGTGGCCATGAGCACGGTGGTGCCGCCCTGGTTGATGCGTTCGAGGAGCGCCATGATGCCGGCCGAGGTCGTCGGGTCGAGGTTGCCGGTGGGCTCGTCGGCGAGCAGGATCGCCGGCTTGTTCACGACGGCACGGGCGATCGCCACGCGCTGCTGCTCACCACCGGAGAGCTCGTGCGGCATGCGCGTCGCCTTGCCCGCGAGCCCGACGAGCTTCAGCACGTCGGTGACGGCCTCACTGATGAAGCCTTTGCTCTTGCCGATCACCTGCAGCGAGAACGCGACGTTGTCGAACACGTTCTTGTTCGGCAGGAGACGGAAGTCCTGGAAGACCACGCCGAGGTTCCGGCGGAAGTACGGGACCTTGCGCGACGACAGGGCGCCGAGGCGCTGCCCGAGCACGTGGATCTGCCCGCGCGACGGCTTCTCCTCCTTCAGCACGAGGCGGAGGAAGCTGGACTTGCCGGAACCGGACGCGCCCACGAGGAAGACGAACTCCCCCTTGAGGATCTCGAGCGAGATGGCGTCGAGGGCCGGGCTCGGGTTGCCCGAGTACACCTTGGTGACCTGGTCGAATTTGATCATGACCGGATCAGGGTAGGTCGCCCCGACCGCAAATCAGCCGAGGCGCGCGGCTCGATTTCATCGACCGGGGTCGCAGGCTCCCCCGGCGCGGCGAGCCCGCCGTTGGCGCGTCGTCTCACGCATCGCCGCGCTTGCGCCAGCGGATGCCGGCGTTGATGAACCCGTCGAGGTCGCCGTCGAACACCGCTGAGGGGTTGTTCACCTCGTGCTCGCTCCGGAGGTCCTTCACCATCTGGTACGGCGCGAGGACGTACGAGCGGATCTGGTCGCCCCAGCTCGCCGTGATGTTGCCGGCGAGTTCCTTCTTCTTCGCGTTCTCCTCTTCCTTCTTGAGGAGCAGGAGGCGCGACTGCAGCACACGCATGGCGGCCGCACGGTTCTGGATCTGCGACTTCTCGTTCTGCATCGAGACCACGGTGCCGGTCGGGATGTGGGTCAGCCGGACCGCGGAGTCCGTCGTGTTGACCGACTGCCCGCCGGGGCCGGAGGACCGGAACACGTCGACGCGGATGTCGTTCTCGGGGATGTCGATCGACTCGGTCTCCGGCATGAGCGGGATGACCTCGACCGCGGCGAACGACGTCTGGCGCTTGCCCGCGGCGCCGAACGGCGACATCCGGACGAGCCGGTGCGTGCCGGCCTCGATCGACAGGGTGCCGAAGGCGTGCGGCGAGTCGACCTCGAACGTGGCCGACTTGATGCCGGCCTCTTCGGCGTAGGACGTCTCCATCACGATGGTCTTGTAGCCGTGCTGCTCGGCGTACCGCAGGTACATGCGCAGCAGCATCTCGGCGAAGTCCGCGGCGTCGACGCCACCGGCACCCGCCCGGATCGTGATGACCGCGGGTCGGTCGTCGTACTCGCCGTCGAGGAGCGTCCGCACCTCGAGGTCGCCCATGGTCTTCTGGATCGCCTTGAGCTCGGCGGCGGCCTCGTCGGCGGAGTCCTGGTCGTCGGCCTCGTTCGCCATCTCGACCAGCACCTCGAGGTCGTCGATGCGCCGCTCGGTGTCGGTGATCTTCTTCAACTCGGACTGCCGGTGCGAGAGCGCGCTCGTCACCTGCTGCGCGTGCTCGACGTCGTCCCAGAGGTCCTGGGCCCCGGCCTGCTCGCTGAGGTCGGCGATCTCACGCTGCAGGCGGTCGACGTCGACCACCGAGCGGATGTTGCCGAAGGTCTCGCGGAGGGCGGAGAGCTGCTCGGTGAAGTCCAGTTCGACCATGATCACCGATCCTACCGGTGCTGCCGGGCCGGGAGGCGCGGTGCGGCCCCGGCGGACCGGTCAGCGCCCCAGGAGCGGTTCCCTCGACGCCATCCCCGCGGCTCCGGCGCGCGCGACCGCGTCCGGCAGCGCGGCCAGGAACGCGTCGACGTCCGACCCGGTCGTGGTGTGCCCCAGCGTGATGCGGAGCGCACCCCGGGCGTCCTGCTCCGACAGCCCCATCGCGAGCAGGACGTGCGAGGCCTCGGGAACGCCGGCCTGGCACGCGGAGCCGGTCGACACCGCGACACCGGCGGCGTCGAGCAGGAACAGCAGCGAGTCTCCCTCGCAGCCCGGGAACGTGAAGTGCGCGTTGCCGGGGAGTCGGTCGACCGGGTCGCCCATCAGCACCGCCGTGGGCACCGCTGCCCGCACGCCCGCGACGAGGCGGTCCCGCAGTGCCCGGACGTCCGCGTGCGGCATCGACGCCGCGACCCCGAAGGCCGCCGCCGCCGGCGCGTCCTGCGTCCCGCTCCGCACCTGGCGCTGCTGCCCGCCCCCGTGGATGAGCGGCTCGACGGTCGCACGACGGCCGAGCACGAGCGCGCCGATGCCGACCGGGCCGCCGATCTTGTGCGCGGAGACGCTCAGCGCGTCGAGCCCGGACGCCGCGAACGACACCGGGACCTGGCCGTAGGCCGCGACGGCGTCGCTGTGGACGGGGACGCCGGCGGCGTGCGCCAGTTCCACGATCCGGGACACCGGCGCGATCGTGCCGACCTCGTTGTTGGCCCACAGGAACGTGACCAGGGCGACGTCCGAGGCGTCGGCGAGCCGCGCCTCCAGGGCCGTCAGGTCGACGCGCCCCTGCGCGTCCAACGGGACCACGTCGACGACCGCCCCCTCGTGCTGCTCCAGCCAGGCCACCGTGTCGACCGTCGCATGGTGCTCCCCACCGGGGACGACGATGCGCGGACGACGGCGGTCCTGCTGCCGCGCCCAGAACATGCCCTTCACCGCGAGGTTGATGCTCTCGGTGCCGCCCGAGGTGAAGACGACCTCGACCGGGTGGGCGTCGAGCGACGCCGCGACGGCGGCCCGGCCGTCCTCGAGCAGCATCTTCGCCCGCTGGCCCGCGCTGTGGATCGAGGACGGGTTGCCGACGGTGCCGAGCGCAGCGGTGAACGCGGCGAGCGCCTCCGGCAGGATCGGCGTCGTCGCGGCGTGGTCGAGGTAGACCGGCATCTGCACCCCTCTGAACGAGCGTTCCCAGGATACCCGCGCGCCCTCGTACCCTTGGGGGCATGCACGAGACGGCCATCGACGAGATCCCGGGGTTCCGGCTGGACGCCGACGTGCCGCGCTTCTCGGTGCGGTCCGCGACGGCGACGGCCGTGTCGGTCGTGGTCGACGGACGCGGGACGTTCCCGCTGACGCGGTCCGACGACGTCTGGGCCGGTGCCGTCCCCGGGGTCCGACCCGGTGACACGTACCACCTGCTCGTGGACGGTCCGAGCGGTGCCCGCGGCGGGTTCGACGCGACGCGTCCGCTGCTCGACCCGTACGCCCGCGGCGTCCTGCCGGACGCGGCGTCCCGGTGGACGAGCGTGGTCGTCGACGACGCGTTCGACTGGGGCGGCGTGGTCAAGCCGACGACGCCGCTCGACCGTGCGGTCGTGTACGAGGCGAACGTCCGGACCCTGACGGCGTCGAACCCGCACGTGCCCGAGGAGCTGCGCGGCACGTACGCCGGCATCGCCCACGAGAGCACCATCGCGCACCTGCACCGGATCGGCGTGACCACGCTCGAGCTCCTGCCCGTGCACGCCTTCGACACCGAGCGGTGGCTGCGAGAGGCCCGGCGCGAGAACGCCTGGGGGTACAACACGCTGGGCTTCTTCGCCCCGCACGCCGCCCACGCCTCCCCCGCGGCCCGGGCCGAGGGGGCCTCCGCGGTCCTCCGCGAGTTCAAGGGCATGGTGCGGCTCCTGCACGCGGCGGGGATCCAGGTCGTGCTCGACGTCGTGTACAACCACACCGCCGAGGAAGGGCTCGGCGGCCCGACCACCTCGCTCCGGGGCATCGACGGCGCGAACCGCTACCGGTGGGCGTCCGTCCCGCCGGGCGAACCCGACGCCTACTACGACACCACCGGGTGTGGGAACACCCTCGACACCTCGGTCGAGGCCACGGCGGACCTCGTCGTCGACAGCCTCGTGTACTGGGCGCGCGAGGTGCAGGTCGACGGGTTCCGCTTCGACCTGATGGCAGCCCTGGCGCGGAACGGCGACCACGTCTTCGACCCGGCGCACCCGCTGCTCGAGCGGATCCGGGACCACCCCGACCTGCAGGACGCCCTGGTGATCGCCGAGCCGTGGGACGTCGGACCGGACGGGTGGAGGACCGGGTCGTTCGGGGCGCGCACGAGCGAGTGGAACGACGGCTTCCGGAACACCGTGCGGCAGTTCTGGCTCACCGACATCGCCGACGAACGCCGCCACGGCGCCCCCGCGACCGGCATCGGCGCGCTCGCCGGGGCCCTGACCGGCTCGCGCCACCTCTTCGACACGGCGCGCGGGCCGCTCGCCGGCGTCAACTTCGTGACCGCCCACGACGGCTTCACCCTGCTCGACCTGGTGTCGTACGACAGCAAGCACAACCACGCCAACGGCGAGGAGAACCGCGACGGCTCGAACGACAACCGGTCGTTCAACCACGGGATCGAGGGCGACACCGCCGACCGTGGCGTCCGCGCCGCCCGCGGCCGCTCGATGCGGAACCTCGTCGGCACGCTCATGCTCTCCGCCGGTGTGCCGATGCTCACCGCCGGCGACGAGCGGAGCCGCACCCAGCACGGCAACAACAACGCCTACGTGGTGTCCGAGGACCTCACCCCGGTCGACTGGTCGGACGACGAGGACGCAGAGGCGATGACCGACGCCGTCGCCGCGCTCGCCCGGCTCCGGTCCGCCCACCCCGCGCTGCGGCCCACACGGTTCGGCGTCGAGGGCCAGGAGACCCCCGGCGCGTCCCGGATGTCCTGGTACGGGCCGGACGGACAGCCGATGACCGTCGAGGGCTGGGACGAGCCGATCCACCGCGCCCTGCAGTACTTCGTCGAGTCGACACCGGAGCACGAGCCGTACGACCGGGTCCTCGTGGTCGTCCACGGCAGCGGGCGCACCCGCGACATCACGCTGCCGACGCGCGAGGACGTGGTCGGCTACCGGCTCGCGTGGTCGAGCGAGAAGCACCGCGACCACGAGCGGCTCCGGCCCGCCGGACAGGTGTTCACGGCCTACGGCCCCGGCATCCACGTGTTCGAGATCGCCTGACGGCAGGCCGTCCAGGAGGCGCGGGCCGGCTCCGGCACGACCCTCGCGCCGTGCTCCTCCACAGCGTCACGGCGCGCCCGGGTCTTGCACAGACGGCACGTTCCGGGGAACGCGGAGCCGCTCGCCGGGTAGCGTCGGCTCCGTGGCCACTGCAGACCGACCCCGCCGACCGAAGATCGGGCGCATCCCGATCACCGAACTCGCCCCCACCACGCCCAACGGGTTCCCCGGCAAGGCGTTCGACGGCGAGGTGATCACGTTCGGGGCGACCGTCTTCCGCGAAGGACACGGCGTCATCGGCGCCGACCTCGTCCTCGAACGTCCGGACGGCGGCACCAGGACCGTGCCGATGGTCCTCGTCGCACCGGGGACCGACCGCTACGAGGCGACCGTCCAGGTCGACCACACCGGCGTGTGGACGTGGCACGTCGAGTCCTACGCCGACGACTGGTCGTCCTGGGTGCACGGCGCCCGGCTGAAGATCGCCGCGGGCGTCGACACCGAGGCCACGCTGCTCGACGGTGCGGCCCTGCTCGACCGGCTCGCCGACGAGACCGACTCCCCCGCGGCCACCCGCGCGGCGGCCCGCGTCCGCGACACCGACCTCGACCCGGCCGAGCGCCTCGCCGCCGTCGACGACCCGCGCATCACGGGCGAGCTCGAGGAGGCACCGCTCACCTCGCTCCGCACCCACTCGCCGACGCAGCTGCTCGACGTCGAACGCACCCGTGCCGGCGTCGGCGCCTGGTACGAGTTCTTCCCCCGCAGCGAAGGGGCGAAGAAGAACCCCGACGGCTCCTGGAAGAGCGGCGACTTCCGCACCGCGGCACGCCGGCTCCCCGGCGTCGCCCGGATGGGGTTCGACGTGGTCTACCTCCCGCCGATCCACCCCATCGGGACGACCGCGCGCAAGGGCCCGAACAACACGCTCACCCCCGGCCCGCACGACCCCGGCAGCCCCTGGGCGATCGGCGGACCCGAGGGCGGCCACGACACCATCCACCCGGACCTCGGCACCGAGGACGACTTCCGCGACTTCGTCGAGACGGCGAAGAACACCGGGATGGAGGTCGCCCTCGACTTCGCCCTGCAGTGCTCCCCCGACCACCCGTGGGTCACCGAGCACCCCGAGTGGTTCACGGTCCGGGCGGACGGCTCGATCGCCACGGCCGAGAACCCGCCGAAGCGCTACCAGGACATCTACCCGATCCAGTTCGACAGCGACCCGGACGGCATCGTGGCCGAGGTCCTGCGGGTCCTGCGCCACTGGATCGCCTTCGGCATCCGCATCTTCCGCGTCGACAACCCGCACACGAAGCCGCTCTGGTTCTGGGAACGCGTCATCCGCGAGATCCGCGACGAGCACCCCGACACGGTGTTCCTGGCCGAGGCGTTCACGCGCCCGGCGATGATGCGGGCGCTCGCCGAGGTCGGGTTCCAGCAGTCGTACTCGTACTTCACGTGGCGGAACTCGAAGGACGAGATCGCCGACTACTTCACCGAGCTCTCGCACGAGACGAGCGCGTACCTGCGCCCGAACCTGTTCGTGAACACGCCGGACATCCTCACCGAGTACCTGCAGTTCGGCGGGCGCGCCGGCTACAAGATCCGTGCGGCCCTCGCGGCGACGGGTGCGCCCACGTGGGGCATGTACTCGGGCTACGAACTCTTCGAGGACGTCGCCCGCCCGGGCTCGGAAGAGAACATCGACAACGAGAAGTACGAGTACAAGCCCCGCGACTTCGCCCTCGCCGAGGCCGAGGGCGCGAGCCTCGCGCCGTACGTGACGATGCTCAACCGCTTCCGGCAGGCACACCCGGCGCTCCGGCAGCTCCGGAACCTGCACGTCCACGACGCAGAGGACCCGGCGATCGTCGTGTACTCGAAGCACCTGCCCGGGCGGTTCATCCGCTCCGGGCGCGACGACACCGTGATCGTCGTCGCGAACGTCGATCCCCACTCGGCCCGTGAGACCACGGTCCACCTCGACCTCGCCGCCCTCGGCCTCGACCCGGAGCAGGCGTTCGACGTCCGCGACGTCGTGACCGGGCAGCGCTGGGTCTGGGGGTCGTCGAACTACGTCCGCCTGGACGCGTTCCAGGAACCCGTGCACCTGCTCGTCGTGGAGGGACCCCACCGATGACCGACACCCACCCCGAGGACGACGCCCCGACGGCGGCGCCGAACGACCGCGGGCAGGGGCCGAGCGTGCCGCCGGTCCCGCCGCCCCCGCCGCCCGTGCTCCCGCGCCGCATGCCGGCCGACACGCCCCGCCCGACGCACCCGGCGCAGCACGTCGCTCCCGAAGCCCCCGACGCGGCTGCCGGGCGCACCCCGACCCCGTCGGACCCGTCCGCTGCCGACGGCCCCCGCTACGAGCCGCGCGGCTCCGCTCCCGGCGAGGACCTGCCCGGTGCACCCCCGGCCCCGCGTGAGGCGCCGGACCGCGGGGTCCCGGAGTCGGCGACGCTCGCCGGACACGCATCGGACGCCGCCCACCCGCGGCACGTCACGGTCGAGGCCGTGGAACGGCTCGCGGCGGGCGGACCAGCCGAGCCGTCCGCGCCGTCCGACGATGCACCCGCGGCGCCCGCGCCGTCCGCTCCGTCCGAGCCGTCCGAGCCGTCGGACGACGCATCCGTGCCGGGCGTCGACGCCGCCGTGACCGCCGGCCCCGGTGACGGTGCCGACGCGCCCACCAGCGAGGGCGGCAGCCCGCTCGCCGCGACGGCGACGACCACCACGCCCGCGACGCCCGCGGCCGCGTCGACCGGTCCGCGCCCCGCGCCGGTCGAGGAGTGGCTGCGGCAGCAGGTCGCCGAGGCCCGCTGGTCCCAGCCGCACGACGTGCTCGGCCCGCACCCCGTCGACGGCGGCACGAGTGTCCGGGTCGTCCGGCACCTCGCCACGGCCGTCCGGATCGTCCGACCGGACGGTGACGACGTCGAACTCACGCACGAGGGCGACGGCATGTGGGCCGGCGCGACCGTCGGCGAGCTCGGCCGGTACCGCGTCGAGGCCGACTACGACCCGGACCCGTCCGGCGACGGCGACGACATCACCTGGACGACGGACGACGCCTACCGCTTCCCGCCGACGATCGGTGAACTCGACCTGCACCTCTTCGGCGAGGGCCGCGACGAGCAGCTCTGGCACCACCTCGGCGCGCACGTCACCACGGTCGACGGTGTCGACGGCATCTCGTTCACGCTGTGGGCACCCCGGGCGACCGCTGCCCGGGTGATCGGCGACTTCGAGGGCTGGGAAGGCCGCACCACCGCGATGCGCCGCCTCACCGACCTCGGCGTCTGGGAGCTGTTCTGGCCGGGCGCCCTCGTCGGGCAGCGCTACAAGTTCCAGCTCCTCACCGACTCGGGCTGGGTGGAGCGGGCGGACCCGTTCGCCCGACGCACCGAGGTGCCGCCGCTGACCGCCTCGGTGATCGACGAGGCACACCACGAGTGGTCCGAGGGCGACGCGCAGTGGATGGAGCACCGGGCACGGACGACCACGCACGACCGTCCGATGAGCGTCTACGAGGTCCACCTCGGCTCGTGGCGTCCGGGCCTGTCCTACCGCGAGGTCGCCGACCAGCTCATCGGCCACGTCCAGTACACCGGCTTCACGCACGTGCAGTTCCTGCCGCTCGCCGAGCACCCGTTCGGCGGTTCGTGGGGCTACCAGGTCACGGGCTACTACGCCCCGACGGCCCGGTTCGGCTCCCCCGACGACCTGCGGTACCTCGTCGACCGGCTGCACTCCGCCGGCATCGGCGTGATCATGGACTGGGTCCCCGGGCACTTCCCGAAGGACGAGTGGGCGCTGGCGAAGTTCGATGGACACGCGCTGTTCGAGCACCCGGACCCCCGACGTGGCGAGCAGCTCGACTGGGGCACGTACGTGTTCGACTTCGGGCAGCCGCAGGTCCGCAACTTCCTCGTCGCGAACGCGCTCTACTGGCTCGAGGAGTTCCACATCGACGGGCTCCGCGTGGACGCCGTCGCCTCGATGCTGTACCTCGACTACTCCCGGACGGAGTGGCTGCCGAACATCCACGGCGGTCGCGAGAACCTCGAGGCGATCTCGTTCCTGCAGGAGACGAACGCCACCGCCTACAAGCGCTACCCGGGCATCGTGATGATCGCCGAGGAGAGCACCTCGTGGCCGGGCGTCACGCAGCCGACCGACGTCGGCGGGCTCGGGTTCGGCCAGAAGTGGAACATGGGCTGGATGCACGACACGCTGCAGTACATCGAGCGCGAGCCCGTGTACCGCAGCTACCACCACGACGAGATCACGTTCTCGTTCGTGTACGCGTTCAGCGAGCAGTTCACCCTGCCGATCAGCCACGACGAGGTCGTGCACGGCAAGGGGTCCCTGTACGGCAAGATGCCCGGCGACGAGTGGCAGAAGCTCGCGAACGTCCGGGCGTACCTCGCCTTCATGTGGGCGCACCCCGGCAAGCAGCTGCTCTTCATGGGCCAGGAGTTCGCCCAGCCGTCCGAGTGGTCCGAGGCCCGCGGCCTCGACTGGTGGCTCCTCGACGACCCGGGTCACCGCGGTGTGCAGGACCTCGTGTCCGCGCTCAACCGGGTCTACCGCGAGACGCCGGCACTCTGGACGCACGACGCCACGGCCGACGGCTTCGAGTGGATCGAGGGCGGCGACGCACCCCACTCCACCCTCGGGTTCCTCCGTAAGGACGGCGACGACCGGCTCGCGGTCTTCGTGAACTTCTCCGGCGTGCCGGTGGAGCGTCGCTTCGGGCTGCCGGCCGCCGGGACGTGGCACGAGGTCCTCAACACCGACGCGGCCGAGTACGGCGGCTCCGGTGTGGGCAACCTCGGTGTGGTCACGGCCGAGGACACCCCGTGGGCGGGACGCCCCGCGTCCGCGCACCTCGTGGTACCGCCGCTCGGGGCGGTCTGGCTGAAGCTCGCGCGGTAGTCGCACGCAGCCGACGGACGGGCGGCGCGGGGGGGGCGGGCCCCGCGCCTCCCGTCCGTCGTGTGGTGGCGTCCCGCCCGTGCGCCCTCGGCGACGGGCGAGCGGTCAGTACAGCGCGCTCGCCAGGCGTCGTCGGGCCGCGACGACACGCGGGTCCTCGGCGCCGATCAGCTCGAAGTACTCGACGAGCCGGACGCGCAGGGCCTCGCGGTCGTCGCCGAACACCGTCGGGACGAGGTCGAGCAGCCGCCCGAACGCGTCCTCGACGTGCCCACCGGAGACGTCGAGGTCCGCGACCGCGAGCTGCGCCGGGACGTCGGACGGCCCGGCGGCGGCAGCGGCACGGATGTCGTCGGCTGTTCGCCCGTCGAGCCGGTCGAGCAGCGAGACCTGCGCGAGACCCGCGACCGCCATCTGGTCGTGCGGGTCCTGCGCGATCGCGGTCTTGTACTCCTGGATCGCGGTGGCGAAGTCACCCTGCTCGATCGCGTCGTACGCCGCCTGGTGGTGCGGCGGGAGCGGCTCCGGCTCGGGTTCGCCCTGCTCCACGGTCTCGGTCGCCGGGGCACCGTCGACGTGCACGCGCCCGGAGACGCCGTTCTGCTCGGCGGCGGCGAGGACCTGCTCGTAGACGTCGCGGACCTGCGCCTCGGGGAGCGCACCGACGAAGAGCCCGAGCGGGCGTCCTCCGATGAGCGCGGCCACGGTCGGGATCGACTGCGCCTGGAACGCCTGCACGAGCTGCGGGTTCGTGTCGGCGTCCACCTTGGCGAGCAGCACACGGCCGTCGTACTCGGCGGTGAGCTGCTCGAGGATCGGCGAGAGCTGCTTGCACGGCCCGCACCACTCGGCCCAGATGTCGACGATCACCGGGACGATCGTGGACAGCTGCAGGACGTCCTGGAACGTCTGGTCGGTGACGTCGAGGACGAGCGACGGGACCGTCAGGTCTGCGCCGGTCTCGCTGCCGGCAGCGCCGTCGACGGCGGCACCGGGCCCGGTGCCCGCCGCACCGGAGGGAGCACCACCGGGCTGCGGGGGCCGCTGGGCGCGGTCCACCAGGGACGACAGGTCGACGGCTCCGCGGAGACCGGACGGGGTCGGGGGGACGTTGGTCATTGCACCTCACTCGCTGCTGTCAGGCCCTGCGTGAACCCGAGCAGGACCACCTTGTCATCGGTGCCCACCGGGGGCACGTAGAAGAGCAGCTGCACGCCGTAGGTGGCGCTGATGCCCTTCGTGCTGGAGTCGACGCCGGAGAGCGCCTTGACCGCGCCCTCGGTGTTGACCTCGGCTCCGGCGGCGGTCGGCGTGACCTTCTCGACCTCGTTCAGGTCGGCGGACACGAGCGCGCCGGCGCCGTCGGTCGCGATCGCCACCGCGCTGTCGTCGGGCACCTCGGACGAGTACTCGATCTTCGCGGTGTCCGGCAGCGACTCGGACTTCTTGTCCTTGTAGGCCTTGCCGATGGTCGACCGGAGGCCGTCGCCGTCGGACTGGAAGAGCGACGCGTACGAGCTGTCCGAGTCCTTCGACAGGATGTCGCCGTACGCGGTCGCGATCTCGTCCGGGGCGATCGAGAGCAGCTTCGTGTTCGACGCGAGCAGGGCGGCGCCGATCGACGTGGGTGCGAGGCTCGGGATCTTCGCCGCGGCCTCGAGCGACACGTCGTAGGCGACCTTGTAGTCGTCGCGGGCGGAGTCCTGCACGAGCGTCAGCGCCTGGGGGGCCGACTTGGCGTCGCAGTCCTCGGCGACGACGGCGAACACCGTGCGCGGCCACGAGTCGGTCTGCTGCGGCAGCGCCACGCACACCTGGCCGGCCGAGATCGCCGGCGGTGCGTCGACGTCCGCGTCCTTGCCGCGGATCGTGTAGTTCGCCTCGCGCAGGTCGAGGGCGGCGCCGGTGAAGCGCTCGGCCGCGATCTTGGCGTCACGGGCGTCGTCGGCCTTCTTCGCGACCTCGGCCACGCGCTGGACGATGCGCGTGATCTGCTGCTTGGTCGCGGCGGTCGGCTCGTTCTGCACGGCCGTGCCCGTCGCGGTCGCGGTCGGGGTCGGGGTGGCCGCCGACCCGCCCTGCGGCCAGTAGTCGGAGGAGCAGCCGGCGAGGCCGAGGGCGCCGACGAGCACCACCGGCACCGCCACCAGGGCCCGACGGCCGCGGCGACCGCGGACCGGAACCTGCGCGCCGGCTGCGGCGGCACGGCGGGAGGCCCGGACGCGCGGCGGACGGGATCCCCCGCTGCGTCGGCGCGGCCCGCGACCACGGCGCTGGTGCACGAAGGCCCAGACGAGCAGGACGATGCCGCCCACGAGGAAGACACCACCGGCCACGAGCAGCGGACCGACGCTCGGGGTCGCGGTGTCGCGGGGCCAGGTCACCGAGACGTCGCTCGGCGCCGCGTTCTCGCCGTCACCGACGATGATCACGCTGACGTCCTCGGGCAGGCGGACCGTGAACTGCCCGGCGCCGTCGTACTCCTGGTACCAGAGGTCGCTGCCGGCCGGGTCCGGCACGGAGTCCTCGGACCCGGTCGTGCGGCCGACGAGCTTCGCCTGCTCGGCGTCGAAGCGCATGGTGGTGTGCTTCGCGTCACCGATCCAGGCGTCCACGTCGCTCGTCTTGCCGTAGGCGGCGAAGACCGTGCCCGAGCCGGAGACGTTGATGCGCTGGTACCCGGGGTTGGCGTTGAGCGTCGAGCCGGGGATCACGGTGACCGGGGCGGAGCTCTTCGAGGACGATGCCGCGACGAGGGACGACGGTGGCTCGAACACGGTCCGCTGGCCGACCGCGAGGGCGACGAGCAGCAGACCGATGACGAAACTGACGATCGCCAGGACGAATCGCACGGATCTTCTCCCTACCGCGCCGGGGGTGGGGTGACGGCGCGCGAATCAGCGCTCCAGGATAGCGAGGGAGTCTGGACGGCGCATCCCCCGGCGCTGTCGACGGTCACAGCCCGCCGTCCCCGCTCGCCACTACAATCGTGGCCGGGCCTTCCCTGTGCCCTCCGCCGAGCACCCAGGAGCGAACACGTGGCGAACGACGAGGCAGAGTTCGGGACCGAGCTGCGCGGGTACCGCCGCGAAGACGTGGACCGCTCGCTGAACGATCTGCGTCGCGAGCTCATCAAGTCGAACAACGACCGCGCGGACGCCGCGAAGGAGATCCGTCTCCTGCAGGCGCGCGTCTCCGAGCTGCAGGGCGAGCTCGACGAGGCCGGCACCCCCACCTACAGCGGACTCGGCACCCGCCTCGAGTCGACCCTCCGCGTCGCCGAGGAACAGTCCACCCGGCTCATCAGCCAGGCCGACATCGACGCGCAGCGACTGCGCGCCTCGAGCCGTGCCGAGGCCGACCGCACCCTGCGTGAGGCACAGGACGAGGCCCGCGACACGCTCGAGGACGCCCGCACCCGCGCGACCAACGAGCTCACGCGTGCCCGGGCCGAGTCCGCCGACACGGTCGAGCGCGCCCGCGCCGAGGCCGGCCTCCTCACGCAGGACGCCCGCAACGAGGCGGCCGCCATCCGGGGCGCCGCCGTGACCGAGGCAGCCGAGGTCCGGTCCGTCGCCATCCGCGAGACCAACGCCCTGCGTGCCCGCGTCGAGCACGAGGTCGCCGAGCTCCGCGAGGTCACGCAGCGCGAGTCCGCCGAGGCACGACGGGCCGCCGCCGACCTCGCCCGCGAGACCGAGCACCGCCGCAGTGTCTTCGAGGCCGACCACGCTCGACGCACCGAGGACCTCGACCGCGACGAGTCCACCCGCCGTGACGCCCTCGAGCGCGAGGTCACCGAGGGCCGCGCCGCCTGGCACCGCGAGCGGGACGAGCAGCTCGCGGCGCACACGATCGAGCTCGAGACCGGCCGCGCCGACCTCGCCGCCGAGGTGGACCGCCGTCGCGCCGACCTGGACACCGAGCTCGGCGACCGCCGTCGCGTCCACGACGAGGAACTCGCCGCGGCCCGGGCCGAGTGGGACCGCGAACTCGCGTCCGCCCGCACCGCCCTCGAACAGGAGATCGAGGCCGCACGCGCCCAGCTCCGCGTCGACGAGGAGCAGACCCGCGCCGAGAACGCCCGCCTCGTGCAGGAGACCGCTGACCGCATCGCCCGCGAACTCGACGAGCACGCGGCCCGCATCGAGCGTGAGCGCGTCGAGGCCGAGGCGACCGCGGAGCGCGCCGCCCGCGAGCACGAGAACGAACTCGCCGCCCGCCGCGAACGCGAGCACGCCGAGGTCGACACCGAGATCGCCGACCGCCGCACCGCCGAGCTCGACGCGCTCGAGGCCGAGCGCACGGCACTCCGGCAGGAGATCGACACCGCCCGAGCCGACCTCGTCCGGGAGCGCGACGAGGTCCGCGCCGAGATCGCCCGCGAACGCGACGAGGCTCGCACGACCCTCGAGTCCGAGCTCACCGCCCGACGCGACGACGCCGAGCAGGACTACCTGCAGAAACACCACGACACCGTCACCGAGACGCAGAAGTACCTCGACGAGGCCAACCTGCAGCTCGCCGAGGCGACGCGTCGGGCGACCGAGGCCCGTGAGCGTGCCGAACGCCTCCAGCAGGAGGCCGACGACCTCGAGCGCTCCAGCACGTCGGACGCGCAGGAGCACGCGCGGACGATCGTCGCCGACGCACAGGACCGCGTCCACCAGATGATCGCGGACGCCGAGGAGCGCACGGCCGGCATCATCGCCGAGTCCGAGGACCGTCTCGCGGCGATCCGGACCGAGCGCGACGCGGTGGCCGGCTACCTCGAGAACCTGCGCGGCGTGCTCACGCACGCGACCGGCCTGCTCGGCACGGCGCCGTCGGCCGACGGCGCGACGCCGGCCGAGATCGTCGTCGAGCCCGACGACGAGACGGTGCGCGACGACGAGACCGTCACCGACGACGAGGACGCGACCGCCCGCTGAACGCGACCCGTCCAGGAGGCGCGGGTCGCGCCTCCTGGACGGGCTCCCGTCGTCGACGCGCGGGGCCCAGGGCCGTGCAGCGCGGCGCTCGGTCGGTGAGCGGTGCGGTGCGGCGCTCAGTCGGTGGGCGTCGCCGGGTTTCGCTCAGTCGGTGACGTGCGTCGGCAGCGGTGCGCTGCCCGGCACGACGAGGTCCGCGATCGCGTCGAGCACGATCCGGACGTACTTCTCCCCCACCCAGAGGTGCTTGGCACCGTCGACCGGCACGACGCGCACGTTCGGCGCGACGGCGAACCGGCGCTCCGCCTGGTCCGGCCGGAGGAAGTCGTCGTGCTCCGGCACGAGCGCGACGACGGGGACGGTGACGTCCGCCCAGCGGGCCAGTTCCTCGTCGGTCGTCCGGTGCAGGGGCGGCGAGAGCAGGACGACCCCGGCGACCCGGCCGGCCTCGACGTGCTCCAGCGCGTGCTTGAGGATCACCTCGGTGCCGAAGGACCACCCCACGAGCCACGGCGTCGGCAGCCCCCGGTCGACGACGTCGGTGACGGCCGCGCGCAGGTCGAAGCCCTCGGAGACACCGTCGCCGAACACACCCTCGGACGTCCCGCGCGGCGAGGTCACCGACCGGAAGTTGAAGCGGAGCACCGCGATGTCCGCGAGTGCCGGCAGCCGCGCCGCCGCCTTCTTCAGCACGTGCGAGTCCATGAACCCGTGCGCGGTGGGCAGCGGGTGCAGGGTCACGATCGTGCCGCGCGCAGTGTGCTCCAGCGGCTCCGCCAGCTCGCCGACGAGCGTGAGGTGGTCGTCGGTGACGAGTTCGACTTCCGTGCGTCGTGCCGGCAGCTCGGTGTTCGAACGGATCTCGGTGCTCATGCGATGCTCCAGCAGTGGTTGTGCCAGTGACGGCGCGACGCGAGGTCGGCCTCGTCGCCGAGGACCCCGTCGGCACGCCAGACGACGACGTGCGCCACACCGGGCAGCACCGCGCCGCCACACCCCGGGCAGACGTACTCCTTCTGCGCCGACGCGGCCGAGACCGGCTGCACGAGGTACTCGCGACCCCGACGCACCTCGGTGCGCTTCCACGAGCTCATCATCCGGTCGAGACCGGTGGGCTCGTCGTCGTGCTCAGGCCCGCGCCCCCGTGGGCGTCGCGGCCGGTTGCTCCGCGGCACCTGCGTTCAGCCGATCAGTACCAG
Source organism: Curtobacterium sp. LFS084 (assembly GCF_047977705.1). Classification (NCBI taxonomy): domain Bacteria; kingdom Bacillati; phylum Actinomycetota; class Actinomycetes; order Micrococcales; family Microbacteriaceae; genus Curtobacterium; species Curtobacterium sp. LFS084. The sequence goes on along the minus strand of NZ_JBFPFM010000006.1, from coordinate 28,164 downwards.
TTGTTCGCGACGCTGTGGCCCCACGCACCGCACGGCGTGCCGTAGACGCCGGAGATGTAGTTGAGACCCCAGGTGATCTGCGTCGCCGGGTTCGTCTGCCAGTCGGCGCCGGCCGAGGCCATCTTGCTGCCGGGGAGCGCCTGCGGGATGCCGTAGGCACCGCTCGGGTTGTAGGCGTTGACGCGCCAGCCCGATTCCTTGTTCCACAGCGACACGAGGCAGTTGTACTGGTCGGTCCCCCAGCCACGAGCGGCCACCATCTGCTGCGCGATGGCCTGGGCGCTGCCCGGGTCCGGCGTCGCAGCGGTCGCCGCGAGGGTGTTCTCGGCGCTCACCGAGGCGGTGGAGTCGGTGGCGGTGTCGGACTCGGCGGTGTCCGTCTCGGTCTTCGGCTTCTCGACGACCTTGGGCTTCGGCAGGGTGACGCCGTACCCGTCGCGGGAGACGTCGAACGCGGCGTAGGTGCCGTGGGCGGTGAACTCCTGCGGCGCTGCCGGTGCCTTGACGAGCACCGGTGCGGACACGGCCGCCTGCGCCACGTCGGGCTGGAGCGGGTTGAACAGCGAGCCGACGACGATGCCGGAAACGGCGAAGAATGACAGCACCGGCACGGTCGCGCGCTTGCGCATGAAGGTGTTCACGCTCTGCGGCGACGACGGCTTCGTCGAGGCGGCCACGGCGCGGGCACGGCGCTGCGTGACGATGCGCGGGTCGGCCGGCGTGGCGGGCACGGCACGCACGGCCGAGGCCTGGGCGTCGGTGGTGTCCGACACGCGGTTCGCTGCGACCGACTTGGGGGCGACGACCGGAGTGGTCGGCACCGATGCCGTGACCACCGTCGGGTTCGCCGGGAGGACCGAGTTCTCCGCCGTGCGGGTTCGGTTCAGTGCCGCGCGGCGCTCACCGGCGGCCGTGAGGCCGAGGTGCTCGCGGGTATCGCGGTCGGAGCTGATGTCTGCCGTGTGCCTGCCCATGAGTTCGACCAGGATAACGGAACGATCACGGAAAGCGAAGCACCCGCGGTCAGCGCGTCGTCAGCGGACAGCGAGCATGACCTCGACGACGGCGTCGAGCAGGGCGTCGACCTGGGCTTCGCGGTAGCCACCGTGCTTCGGGCGGAAGACGATCGAACGCACCTCGGTCAGGCTGAGCGGCTTGCCGTCGCGGAAGTAGCCCTCGAGCCGCGTCGCGAACGCGTCGACGTCCTTCGGGTGGTACCCGGTGCCGAGGAAGCTCACCCGACCGAACCGCTGGCCGTCCGGACGCTCCAACCGGGCGACGACGTCGGAGGCCTTCGACCGCGCCTCGGCGTACCAGGCCTTCTGCCCAATCTCCGCGATCTCCCGCTCGCGCTCGCGGGCTGCGAAGGCGTCCTCGAGGCGCTCGAGCGCCGCGTCGACGTGCGCGGTCGAGTAGCCGCCCTTGCGCATCGAGAAGGCCGTCGCGCGGATCTTCGCTGCCTCGATCGCCGGAGCGGTGTCGTTGGCCGTGTAGGCCCGACGGGCGTCCTCGAGGAAACGCTCGACCTCGTCGACGTCGTATCCGAGGGCGGAGCGGTCTGCGTTCGGGAAGGTGGTGGCCACGGCGACATTCTGCCAGGACCGGACCATGGTGTGTCCTGGACGCGCTGGGCGCCGGACCCGAGACCGTTCAGTGGTTGACGACGAGGTACAGCACGTAGGCGACGGCGGCCGACGGCAGGATGCTGTCGATCCGGTCGAGGAGCCCGCCGTGACCCGGCAGGAACGACGAGATGTCCTTGATGCCGAGGTCGCGCTTGATCATCGACTCGGTGAGGTCGCCGAGCGTGGCGGACCCGGAGATGAGCACGCCGAGGATGACGCCCGACCACCACGGCAGACCGAGCATGAGCCACGAGACGATGATGCCGACGACGATGCTCGCCGCGACGGACCCGGCGAAGCCCTCCCACGTCTTCTTCGGGCTGATCCGGGGCGCCATCGGGTGCTTGCCGAGGTTGAGCCCGGTGGCGTAGGCGCCGGTGTCCACCGCGACCACGACGAGGATGAACGCGATCACCCAGAACTGGCCGTCGGGCTGGGCGGCCAGCAGGACGACGCACGCGCCGAGCAGGGTGATGTACGCCTGCACGAACAACCCGTCCGTGAGGTCGCGCGTGACGTTGCCGGCCGAGGGCTTGTCCCGCGTGACGACGACCTCGACGAGGCGCCACAGGATGATGAGGACGATGCCCCCGAGCAGCGTGAACAGCGCCGGGATCTGGCCGCCGAGGAACGCCGCGGGGACGACCGCCACGCTCACGAGCACGCTCGGGATGCGCGGGACGTCGCGTCCGGCGAAGCGCATGGCGCTGGCGAGCTCGTACACGCCGACGCCGAGCAGGAACGCCGCGACGACCATGAACGACGGCTTCCAGATGAGCAACGACCCGAGCATCACGACCGCGAAGGCGAGGGCGATCCCGATCGCGGCCGGGAGGTTCCGCCCGGTCCGCGCCGTCAGGGCCTCGTTGCGGACGCCGAAGTCGGCCTTCCGCTGCCGGAGCTGCGCCTCGAAGTCGGTGCGCGCAGCGCGTGCGCGCGCATCGAAGTCCTGACGCAGCCCCTTGGCGGAACGCTTCTCTGCTGTGGGGCGGTCACCGCCCTGGTCCGGACGACGCATCAGACCTCGAGGAGTTCGGCTTCCTTCTTCTTCAGCGAGTCGTCGATCTGGTCGACGTGCTTCTTGGTCAGGGCCTCGAGGTCCTTGTCGCCACGGGAGATCTCGTCGTCCGAGATCTCGCCCTTCAGCGCGTCGAGGTCGTCCTTGGCCTTGCGGCGGATGTTGCGGATGACGACCTTGTGGTCCTCGCCCTTGCCGCGCACGAGCTTCACGAACTCCTTGCGGCGGTCCTGGGTGAGCTCCGGGATGGTGACGCGGACGATGTCCCCGTCGTTGGTCGGGCTCGCACCGAGGTTCGGGAACGTCGCGATGGCGCGCTCGATCTCCTTGAGTGCGGACTTGTCGTACGGCGTCACGATGAGCGTGCGCGCCTCGGGCGTCTGCAGGGACGCCAGCTGCGCGAGCGGCGTCGGCGTGCCGTAGTAGTCGACCGGGATCTTCTGGAAGAGCGCCGCGTTGATGCGGCCGGTGCGGACGGTCGAGAAGTCGTCCTTGGCGACCTCGACCGCCTTCGCCATCTTCTCGGTGGCTTCGGTCAGGACATCACTGATCACGGTGTTACTCCTTCGGTACTGGCGTCGAGTCTAGTCAGCGGACGGGGTCAGTTGCTGACCACCGTGCCGATGCGCTCGCCCCGGATGGCCGCTGCGACGTTGCCGTCGCCCTCCATGCCGAAGACGTGCATCGGCATGCCGTTGTCCATGCAGAGCGAGAACGCGGTCGCGTCGACGACCTTGAGCCCCTTGAGGAGAGCGTCCTGGTAGGTGACGTGGTGGAGCTTCTCGGCCGTGGCGTCCTTCTTCGGGTCGGCCGTGTAGACGCCGTCGACGCCGTTCTTGGCGACGAGGACCTCCTGCGCGTCGATCTCGAGGGCACGCTGGGCCGCGACCGTGTCGGTCGAGAAGTACGGGAGCCCCGCGCCGGCACCGAAGATCACGATGCGTCCCTTCTCGAGGTGGCGCTCGGCCCGCCGCGGGATGTACGGCTCGGCAACCTGGGTCATGCTGATCGCCGACTGCACGCGCGTGGCGGCACCGGCCTGCTCGAGGAAGTCCTGCAGCGCCAGCGCGTTCATGACCGTCCCGAGCATGCCCATGTAGTCGGCGCGCCCGCGGTCCATGCCGCGCTGGGAGAGCTCCGCGCCGCGGAAGAAGTTGCCGCCGCCGACGACGATCGCGACCTCGACGTCCTGCGCGGCGACCGCGATCTCCTTCGCGATCGTGCTGATGACGTCCGGGTTCACGCCGAGCGAACCGGCACCGAACGCCTCCCCCGACAGCTTCAGCAGGACCCGGCGGCGGCCGGTCTTCTCGTTCGTCATGTGGTCGCACCCTTCGTCGAATGTCTCGTGGGAATCTACCCGGCCGCAGCCGGTCCGGCGGGGGCAGGTCGTGCCTCCCGACGGGGTCCGCGCGTGTCGGCGCGCGAAAACGGGGCCCGGAACCTGGTGGTTCCGAGCCCCGTCACGGGTTCGTTACGCGCCGACCTTGACGCGGGCGAAGCCCTGGATCGTGATGCCGGCGTTCTCGGCGGCCTTCGCGACGGAGATCTTGTTGTCCTTCGCGTAGTCCTGGTCGAGGAGCGACACCTGCTTGATGTAGGCGTTGACGCGACCCTCGACGATCTTCGGGAGGGCGGCCTCGGGCTTGCCCTCTTCGCGCGTGATCGCCTCGACGGTGGCGCGCTCCTTCTCGATGGCCTCGGCCGGGACGTCCGCACGCGTGAGGTACGAGGGATTCGCGAACGCGACGTGCTGCGCGATGGAACGGGCCTCGGCCGCGTCGGAGCCCGAGTAGGCGATGACGACGGCGATCTGCGGGGGCAGGTCCTGACTGGTCTTGTGCAGGTAGACCTCGAACGCGTCGCCCTCGACACGGGTGACCGTGCGGAGCGCGAGCTTCTCGCCGAGTGCGGCGGCAGCCTCGTCGATCGCCTCGGCGACCGTCTTGCCGTCGAGCGGCGCGGCGTTCCCGGCCTCGACGTCGGCGGCACCGGCGGCGGCGACCGCGGCGACGACCTTGTCGGCGAGCGTGGTGAACTTCTCGTTCTTCGCGACGAAGTCGGTCTCGCTCGCGAGCTCGACGACGGTCGCGGCGCCACCGTCGGTCGACGCGACGACGACACCCTCGGACGTCGCACGGTCGTCGCGCTTGGCGACGGCCTTCGCGCCCTTGATGCGGAGGAGCTCGACGGCCTTGTCGTAGTCGCCGTCGGCCTCGACGAGCGCGTTCTTCGCGTCCATCATGCCGGCCCCGAGGTCCTCGCGGAGCTTCTTCACGTCAGCAAGGCTGTAGTTGGCCATTGACTGGAGTCCTTTCTGGACTGTGCGGTAGTGGAGAGTGGAGCAGGGGCGCCGGACCGACCGGCCCGGCGCCCCCGATCGTCACTCGGCGGGGGTGGTCTCCGCAGCGGCCTCGGCCTCGGCCGTCGGCTCCGCGTTCTTCGCGTCGTCGGCGATCGGCTCGCCGATCTCCTTCGCGGCGACCTGCGCGTCGGCGTCGTTCTCTTCGACGGTGCTGCCCTCGACCGGGGTCTCGGTCGCGGCGGACGTCTCGGTCGCGGCCGGCGTCGCGGTCTCGCCACCGAGGAGCTCCTGCTCCCACTCGGCGAGGGGCTCTGCGGCAGCCTCGTCGTCGCCACCGTTGTGGCGGGTCTTCAGGCCCTCGGCCGCGGCGTCGGCGACGATGCGGGTGAGGAGGCCGACGGAGCGGATCGCGTCGTCGTTGCCCGGGATCGGGTAGGTGATCTCGTCCGGGTCGCAGTTGGTGTCGAGGATGCCGATGATCGGGATACCGAGCTTCTGCGCCTCGTCGACCGCGAGGTGCTCCTTCTTGGTGTCGACGATCCAGAGCGCGCTCGGGGTCCGCGTGAGGTTGCGGATACCACCGAGGGTCTTGTGGAGCTTGTCCAGCTCGCGCTTCTTGATGAGGAGCTCCTTCTTGGTGAAGCCCTTCGTGGTGTCGTCGAAGTCGATCTCCTCGAGCTCCTTCATGCGCGCGAGGCGCTTGGAGACCGTCTGGAAGTTCGTGAGCAGACCGCCGAGCCAACGCTGGTTGACGTACGGCTGGCCGACGCGGGTCGCCTGCTCGGCGATGGAGCCCTGGGCCTGCTTCTTGGTGCCGACGAAGAGGATCGTCCCACCGTGCGCGACCGTCTCCTTGACGAAGTCGTACGCACGGTCGATGAAGGCCAGCGACTGCTGCAGGTCGATGATGTGGATGCCGGAGCGCTCGGCGAGGATGAATCGCTTCACCTTCGGGTTCCACCGACGGGTCTGGTGTCCGAAGTGAACGCCGCTGTCGAGCAGCTGGCGGATGGTGACGACGGCCATGCCGTCCCTCCTTGTTCTCGGCACGCGGCTGTTGAGCCGCGTACACGGTTGCGGTTGTGTCGGTCACGACCGGTGGTCGTGGCCCCTGGTGCCCCACCCCGGACGGCCGCCCGCTCGCGAGAGCAGGACCGGTGGCCGTGGAGTGCGTGTGGACACGCGAAGTCAGCGCGCTCAGCGCGCTGCTGGATAGATGCTAACAGACGTCAGGCGCGGTGCGGGACGGACCCGCACCGCGCCTCCTGGACGGTGGTGACGCTGGTGCGTCAGGCCTTGGCGTCGACCGTGTCGCCCTCGGCGGTGATGCCCATCTCCTCGAGCGAGCGGCCCTTGGTCTCCGGGATCTTCGCGATGACGAAGAACAGGGAGAGCAGTGCGAACAGCGCGTAGATGCCGTACGTCACGGTCAGGTTGAAGCCGGACAGGACCGGGAACGTGATGGTGACGAGGAAGTTCGCGATCCAGTTCGCCGCGGACCCGACGCCGAGCGCCGTTGCACGGATGCGGTTCGGGAACATCTCACCCAGCAGGACCCACATGAGCGGACCCCAGGTGGCGCCGAAGGACACGACGAAGAGGTTCGCGAAGATCAGCGCGATGACGCCCCACGCACCGGGCAGGTTCGGCTCGCCGTTCACGATCGTCGCCTGCGAGAACGCGATCGCGACCATCAGCAGCGACACGAACATGCCCGTCGAACCCGCGATGAGGAGCGGCTTCCGGCCGAGCTTGTCGACCGTGAAGATGGCGATGAAGGTGACGGCGACGTTCACGACCGAGGTGATGGTCGAGATGAGGAAGGACTGGTCCTCCTTGAAGCCGACGGCCTGCCAGAGCGTCGTCGAGTAGTAGAAGATCACGTTGATGCCGACGAACTGCTGCAGCACCGCGAGGATGATGCCGACCCAGACGATCGGTTGGAGCCCGAAGCGGTTGCCCCGGATGGAGCCCTTCTTCTCGCTGGCCTCCTTCTTGATGCCGTCCTGGATCTCCTCGAGGCTGGTGTTCACCGTGTCGCGCGGCACGATCTTGCCCATCACGGCACGCGCGTCGTCGGTCCGACCGTTGGCGAGGAGGAAGCGCGGCGACTCCGGGAGCGTGATCGCGAGGATGCCGTAGACGACCGACGGGACGACGCCGACGAGGAACATCCAGCGCCACGCGGCCAGGCCGAGCACCTGCTCGGACGCGCCGCCGGCGGTCACCGCGAAGATCTGGTCGGACAGGAGCGCGGCGAAGATACCGAGCGTGATGGCGAGCTGCTGGAACGAGGCCAGGCGACCACGGATGGCCTTCGGCGAGACCTCGGAGATGTACGCCGGGGCGATGACCGACGCGGTGCCGATGCCGAGGCCGCCGACGAGGCGCCAGATCACGAGGTCCCACGTGGCGAAGGCGAACGCGCTGCCGATCGAGCTCACGAAGAACAGGACGGCGGCCCAGAACATCACCCGGGTGCGGCCCCAGCGGTCCGCGAGGCGGCCGGCGAAGTACGCGCCGAACGCGCAACCGATGAGGGCGGATGCGACCGCGAAGCCGCTGGCGGCCTCGGACAGGCCGAACTCGCCCTTGATGGCCTCGACCGCCCCGTTGATGACGGACGAGTCGAATCCGAAGAGGAAGCCGCCGACCGCTGCCGCGATGGCGAACAGCGTGACCTTCCCCTTGAACGCACGGTCTTCGCCGTGCTGCGTGGTCGCGTTCGACACGATGCTCCAGGTTCCCTGCCGCCGTGCGGGATGCTGCACGGTGCCCCGGCGGTCGGCTGGTTCGCCGTCCGAGCGGCGTTGCGTGTTCCGGAGCGGCCCCGACTGTACTCCGGGATCGGGCGCGGGGGCCAACCGGCGCGGGCGGCGGCGCGGCGCCGGGCGCGGACGGGGGCCGACTCGGAACGACATGGTCGACGTCGTACGACACCGGTGATGTCGTCACCGCGCGCGTGCAACCGTTGCAGCCGCCAGGTTGCGACAGGGTCGACGTCGTTCGACAGCGACGACGTCGCTCGTTGCACGCGTGTCGGTCGCGCTGCACCTCCACAGGCCAGGAGGCGCGGCTCGTCCTCCACAGATCGGCCCACCGCCGGCACGCGACGCGTCCACCGCCGGGAGGCTGTCCCCATGCCGTTCCGTCACGCAGGCCCCGCGATGGCTGCCCTCGCGTTGCTGGTCGCCTCGGTTCCCGCGGGTGGCCCGTGGGTGACCGGGTCGCCCCGAGCCGACGCCACCTCGTCCATCACCGGCCGCGGCGCCGATGCGACCGGGGCGTCTCGTGGCGATGCCGACCACCTGACGTCGGACGCACCGTGGGTGTGGCCGACGGGGAGCCGCGTCGTCGACCGTCCGTGGGAGGCCCCGACCGACGACTACGCCGCGGGGCACCGCGGCATCGACGTCGGAGCGGCGCTCGGGACGGTCGTCGTCGCGGTGGACGACGGCACGGTGACGTTCGCCGGGCAGGTCGCCGGCCGCGGGGTCGTGACGATCGACCACGGCGGCGGCCTCCGCAGCACGGTGGACTCGGTCGCGCCGACGGTCAGGACGGGCGACGTCGTGGGACGGGGCGACCCGCTCGGGACGGTGTCGGTCGGGCACTGTCCGGCAGCGGACCCCTGCCTGCACCTCGGCGCACGGCTCGACGACCGGTACGTGGACCCGACGCCGTACCTGCCCGAGGCGGCGTGGCCGGTGCTGTTGCCCGAGTCCGACTGGACGGGGTGACGACCGGGGGCGCGGACCCGACGGTGCCCGCGAACGTCGACGGTCAGGCGCGGGGGTGGGCCGTCCGGTAGACCTCGCGCAGCCGTGCGGAGGAGACGTGCGTGTAGATCTGGGTCGTCCCGAGGCTCGCGTGCCCCAGCAGTTCCTGCACGGCACGGAGGTCCGCTCCCCCGTCGAGCAGGTGCGTGGCCGCGGTGTGCCGGAAGGTGTGCGGCCCGCTGGGTCCCTCGCCCGGGAGGTCCTGCAGCAGCCGGGCGACGATGCGGTAGGCACCACGGACCCCGAGTCGGCCGCCGCGGTCACCGAGGAACAGCGCCTCGGTGGGCGAAGAGGTGCCGCGCGCCCCGGTGCGCGCCCCGGTCCCCTTCCCCGCGGTCGCCGCACCGTGGCCTGGGCCGGCCGCGCCGTCGACCAGGGAGGCGTCCTGCGCCAGGGCCTTCGCCGCCAGCACCGGTCGACCGCGGTCGAGCCACGCCTCGAGCGCGTCACGCGCCGGGACACCGAACGGGACGACACGTTCCTTCCCGCCCTTGCCGAGGACCCGGACCGTCAGCCGGCCGCGGTCGAGGTCGCGCACGTCGATGCCGACGAGTTCGCTGACGCGGATGCCCGCGGCGTAGAGGAGCTCCACCACCGCGAGGTCGCGGAGGGCTGCCGGGTCGTCGGTCGCGGCACGGTCCGCCAGCCCGTCGAGCATCGAGCGGACCTGGTCGGACGACACCACCCGCGGGAGGTGCGATGCCCCCTTCGGTGCCCGCAGCCGCACGCCCGGGTCGTTCGTGATCGCCCCGGCTTCGCTCGCCCACCGGGTGAACGCCCGGACCGACGAGGACCGGCGCGCGATGGTGGACCGGGCCAGCCCGCGGTGGTCGGCGTCCCACAGCCAGTCGCGGAGGAGCTCGAGCTCCACGTCGGCCAGCCGCTCCACCCCGTGCGACGCCGCGAACGCGACGAGCTGCTCGAGGTCGTTGGCGTAGGCGCGGAGGGTCTGCTCGCTGAGCCCTCGGGCATGGCGGGCATGGCCGAGGAACGCGTGCACCGCCACCTCGAGTCGCTCCTGACTGCCATCGGTCACGCAGCCAGCGTAGGTCCGACGACCGTCATCGCCGGCACCACCCCGCCGCGGCCGCGACCGCGAGTCCCTCGAGCTGCGCCAGGGCCAGCGCGTCGGCCGCGTCGTCGACGGACAGGCCACTGCGACGAGCGATCTCGTCCACGTCGAGCGGACGACGGTCGAGCGCGTCGAGCACCCGCACCACGAGCGGATCGGACGTGGTCCCGAGGACGAGCTCGGTCGCCACGGGCGAGGCGGTCCCACCGGGTCCGGCGCCCGACACCACCGCCGTGACCGGATCACGCGGATGCACGACGATCTGCGCGTTCCCCTCGGCGATCAACCGATGGCAGCCGACCGAGGCGGCGGATGCGAACGCACCGGGCACGGCGAACACCGGCCGACCGAGGTGCAGCGCATGGTGGGCGGTGTTGAGCGCCCCCGACCGGGCAGCGGCCTCGACGACCACGGTGGCGCCGGACAGGGCGGCGATCACCCGGTTGCGGTGGAGGAAGCGCCAGCGCGTCGGTCGGGTCCCCGGCGGTGACTCGGACAGCACACGGCCACGACCGAGCACGTTGCGCAGCAGGTCGTGGTTGCCCGCCGGGTAGAACTGGTCGACGCCGCCGGCGAGCACCGCCGTCGTGGGCGTCCCCGCGGCGACGGCAACCCGGTGCGCGACCGCGTCGATCCCGTAGGCGCCGCCGGAGACGATCTCGACCTCGGCGTCGGCGGCGACCGAGGCGATCTCCGCGGTGGCCTCGGCCCCTGAGATCGTGTTCGCCCGGCAGCCGACGATCGCGAGCGCACCGCGGCACCCGGCGGCGCCGACCGCATCGTCGAGGTCCGACCGGCTCCACAGGACGAACGGCGCGTGCGGTCCGAGGTCGTCCAGCCCGCTCGGCCACCCGGGCGTCCCCGGGAGCAGCAGCCGGGCTCCGACCGCGGTGGCGGCAGCCGTCGCGGCGACGGCCCGGTCCTCCGATCCCGCGAGGCGTGGACGCCACCTGTCCACGGCGGCATCGAGCGCGGTACGCACCTGGTCCGGACCGTCGGCGAAGGACGCCGCTGCGCCGACTCGCTCGACGAGTGCCCCGGTGTTCGTCCTGGCGGCCCGACGGACGAGCGCGAGAGCCGGGCGCGGCCCGAACAGGGCGATGAGTTCCCCGGCGACGGCATCACCCGGCTCGGCGAGGACGCTCCACGTGACCCGAGCGAGCGGGTCATCGTCGACCGCGGCGCTCACAGTGCGCTCCGCAACGCGAGTGCCCGCTGGACTTCCCGGGCGCCTGGACGCTCGACGTCGTCGAGGTCCGCCAGCGTCCACGACAACCGCATGACCCGGTCCCACCCCCGCATCGTGAGCGTGCCGCGGTCGAGCGCCCGATCGAGCGGGTCCGTCGCACCCGGCTGCGCCCGCCCGTCGGCGCGGAGCCAGGGGCCGGTGACCTCGGCGTTGCACGCCCAGCCGGTGCCGCGCAGGCGTTCGGCCATCCGACCTCGAGCCGTCGCCACGAGCGCGGCGGCCTCGGCGGTCGTGGGCGCCGAGCCCTCGGTCGCGCGGATGGCACCCGTCGTCACCCGCGGCACCGCCACCCGGATGTCGATCCGGTCGAGGAGCGGCCCCGAGAGCCGCCCGAGGTACTTGCGCACCGTGCTGGGACTGCAGGAACACGGCGGACCGTTGCGGACCCCGGCGTTGCCACAGGGACACGGGTTCGCGGCGAGCACCACCTGGCACCGCGCGGGGAACTCGGCGCTGCCGACGCTGCGGTGGATCGTGATCCGACCGGACTCGAGCGGCTGCCGGAGTGCGTCGAGGACCGCTCGGGGGAACTCGGTCGCCTCGTCGAGGAACAGCACCCCACGGGTGGCCCGCGACACGGCGCCCGGTCGGAGCAGGCCCGATCCCCCACCGATCAGGGCCGTCGCCGACGACGAGTGGTGCGGCGCCTCCCACGGCGGCCGGACGCTCCACGACTGGCTGCCGAGTCCGCTGACCGAGCGCACCGCGGCGAGCTCGAGCGCAGCCTCGGGATCGAGGTCCGGCAGGAGCCCCGGGAGCCGCTCGGCGAGCATCGTCTTGCCCGCGCCGGGCGGTCCGAGCAGGAACATGTGGTGGCCGCCGGCCGCGGCCGCGATCACGGCCCGGACACCCACAGCGTTCCCGATCACGTCGGCCAGGTCGTGCGCCTCCGGACGGGTCTCGACCGGGAGCGCCGGCAGCACCGGATCGGTCTCGACCGGCGGCAGGAGCGCTCCCGCCGTGATCGCGCTCGCCCGCAACGACGCGGTGCCGATCACCTCGATGCCCGGCACGATCCGTGCTTCGTCGACGTTGCCGACCGGCACCACGACCGTGCCGATGGCGGCGTCCCGCGCAGCGATCACCATCGGGATGACCCCGGGGACGGGCCGGACCCGTCCGTCGAGGCCGAGCTCACCGATGTACGCGACGTCACGCGAGACCCGGGGCGCGATCCCCTCGGCACCGAGCACGGCCATGGCGATGGCCAGGTCGAAGCCGGAGCCGCGTTTCGGGATCGACGCCGGCGTGAGGTTCACGGTGATCCGCCGAGCCGGCAGCGGACACCCGGCGAGGGCGCTGGCGGACCGCACCCGCTCCCGCGCCTCACCCAGGGCAGCGTCCGGCAGGCCGATGATGCTGAACCCGGGCAGCTGGCTGGTGAGGTGCGCCTCGACCTCGATCACGCGCCCCTGCACCCCGACGAGCGCGATCGCCGAGGCACGCCCGATGTCCGCCGTCACAGCACGCCCGCCACGTGCTCGACGCCGACCCGGTCACCGTCGACGTGCACCGCCACCGCGTCGATGCGGATCGTCCGCGCGGACACCTCGGGGTGGTCGGCGAACCACGCCGGCACGAGTCGCCGCAGTCGCGCGACCTTCGACGCCGTGATCGCTTCGAAGGGATGACCGGTGGCGGCGCCGGACCGTGTCTTCACCTCGATGAAGCAGAGCGTGCACGACTGCCACGCGACGATGTCGATCTCACCCCGCGCACACCGCCAATTGCGTTCGACGAGACGGAATCCGTGGCGTTCCAGCCATTCCGCAGCCCGTTCTTCGCCGAATCGTCCGAGACTGCCGTTCCGCAGGGGTGATCGTTCCATGTCGTTGCCTCCACGACGACGATCGCGGACCGCCGAGCACGATCGAGCCGGACCTCGACGAATTGTGGACGGGAATCAGCGGACGATCACCTGTGGAGGACAAAGGAAGGACCCCGGTCGGCCGAAGCCGTCCGGGGTCCTGCAGCAGGGCGCTCAGTGCGCGGCTGCGTACGCTTCCTGCACCTGGGTCGAGATGCGACCGCGGGACGAGACCTCGTACCCGTTCTCCTTCGCCCATTCGCGGATCTTCGCGAGCTCTTCCGAGTTGCCGCGCTTCGGCGCTGCCTTCGGAGCGGCACCGGCGGAACGACGACCGGACACCTTGCGCGCCGCGGCGACGTAGTCGGAGATCGCCTCGCGGAACTTGTCGACGTTGTCGTCGGTGAGGTCGATCTCGTAGGACGACCCGTCGAACGCGAATTCGACGGTGCGACCGGCGCCGGCGGTGATCGGGGTGTCGTCGAGGTCGTCGACGAGCTGGACGGTGACCTTCTGTGCCATGACGTGCTCCTTGTGCAGGGGACGGGAAATCCCCTTCACATTAGCGGGAGAAATGCACGCCGGCACAATTGTCTCGGCGATTCTCAGATTCTCGCATTTCCTGCGAAGAACTGAAGATCACTCGTCGAGCGCGAGTTCTTTCGGCAGCTCGAGTTCACGGGAAGTGAGTTCCTCGACGTTGACGTCCTTGAACGTCAGGACACGCACGGACTTCACGAACCGGTCGGAACGGTAGACGTCCCAGACCCAGACGTCGTTCATCGTCAATTCGAAGTAGAAATCGTGCTCGGTGTCCCGGCGGGAGAGTTCCACCTCGTTGGCCAGGTAGAAACGCCGCTCGGTCTCGACCACGTACCGGAACTGCGACACGACGTCGCGGTACTCGCGGTACAGGGCAAGTTCGACCTCGCGGTCGTAGTCGTCGAATTCGTCGTCATCCATCGCGCCCACAGTCTACGGCGACGGGAGCACCGGCGACACACCGCGACCAGGTCGCGTCACGCGACCGAGCCGCAGCCACGGAGGCACCGCGCCGCTCAGCCCGCGAGCGCGTCCAACTCCGCGAACCCGTCCAACGCCACGCTCGACGCCTGGTGCAGCCAGCTCTTCCGGTGCAGTGCGTGCGCCCCCACCGCGCGGATCGCGTCGTAGTGCGCGGTCGACCCGTACCCCTTGTTCGACGCCCACGCGTAGTGCGGCGCCTCGTCGTGCGCCGCCGTCATGAGCGCGTCCCGGGCGACCTTCGCGACGATCGACGCCGCGGCGACCGACGCGCAGTCCCGGTCCGCCTTGACCCGCACCACGACCTCGAGCGGGTCGGACGGCAGCCGGAGCGTCGCCGGCACCGCACGAGTGAGCCAGTCGAACGAGCCGTCGAGGACGACGACGGCGCCGTCGAGCGAGAGCCCGTCGGCGACGAGGGCACCGATCGCCGACGCCCCGGCCTGTCCGAGCGCGGGGACGATGCCCTGCTCGTCGACCACCGACGCGGACGCCATCCCCACCGCGGTGCGGGTCCATCGGCGGACGACGGGGTCGAGCGCCTCGCGACGAGCCGCGGTGAGCAGCTTCGAGTCGGCGAGCCCCTGGGGCACACGACCGATGTCCACCGTCACGGCGGCGACACCGACGGCGACGGGTCCGGCGATCGCACCACGACCGACCTCGTCCATCCCGATGACCGTCACGCGTCCATCGGCGAGGAGCTTCTTCTCCACCCGCAGCGACGGCCGGACGGCGGTCACTTGTCCCGCTCCTCCACGCCGGCGAACACCTCGGGGTAGTCGTCGAGCCAGGTCCAGCGGCTCGACGGCCACGAGATCACGAAGGCCCGTCCGGTCACGTCGGACAGCGGCACGAACCCCTTCGACGGGGTGTCGCCGTTGTACCGCGAGTCCTTGGAGTCGTAGCGGTTGTCGCCCATCACCCAGATGGTGCCCTTCGGCACGGTCACCGAGAAGTCGGTCCCCGAGGCGCGGGTCTCCCCCGTCGGCAGCTTGAGGTAGGGCTCCTTGATGGGGACGCCGTTCACCGACATCTGACCGAGGTCGTTGCAGCAGGAGACCTTGTCGCCGGGGAGTCCGATGACGCGTTTGATGAGGTGGTCGTCGCTGTCACCGGTCCCCAGCCCGATCTGGGTGAGGAGCCAGTCGACGGCCTTCGCGGGCTGCGTGGTCGGCGTCACGCTCGGCACCTCGGAACCGGTGAGCCAACCGCCCGGGTCCTTGAAGACGACCACGTCGCCACGCTTCAGGGAGACCACGTCGGGGACGAGTTCGTTGACGATCACCCGGTCGTTGATCTGCAGGGTGTTCTCCATCGACGCCGACGGGATGTAGAACGACCGGATCAGGAACGTCTTGACGAGGAACGAGACGAGCAGCGCCGCGATGAAGATGATGACGAGGTCGCGGAGGAAGGTGAGGACACCGTTCCGCTTCTTCTCGACACGGGGTCGGCGCCCGGTTTCGTCAGTCGTGTCCGTCATTTCCGCTCTCGTTCAACCACAGGATCCCACCGTGGACGACACGCGTCCGCGAGACCGGGACGACGTGCGCCCACGGAAAGGGAAAGCCCCCCGTCGATGCACAACCGTACATGGACGAGGGGCCGACAGCGGCGTCCGGCTCGCGGACGCTCACTGTGAAGGCGATCAGGAGTCGCGCTTCTCCTTGATCTTGCGACGGGCAGCCTTGCCGCGGAGTTCGCGGAGGTAGTAGAGCTTCGCGCGACGGACGTCACCCTTGGTGACGATCTCGATGTGGTCGATGATCGGCGAGTGCACCGGGAACCAGCGCTCGACGCCGACCTGGAAGCTCACCTTGCGGACCTTGAAGGTCTCGCCGAGGCCGTGACCCTGGCGTCCGATGACGACACCCTGGAACACCTGGACACGCGAGCGCGTGCCTTCGATGATGTTGACGTGCACCTTGATGGTGTCGCCGGGGCGGAAGTCCGGGACGTCGGTGCGCAGCGACGCTGCGTCGACGTGGTCGAGGAGCTGGCTCATGATTGGGTCACTCTCTGCGGACGCACACGGGTCGCCGCGGATCGAATTCGGTAAGTGAAGGTGTGTGCCCGGTGTCGGCGACTCCCCCGTGGCAGAGTCCAGCCAGGGCACGGCTACCCATCTTGCCACAGCAACCCACGTCCGCAAAACGCGCGAGGATGGTCGCATGATCGAACTCCGCACCCCCGCCGAGCTGGACGGCCTGCGCGCCGCCGGTCGGTTCGTGGCCGACGTCCTCGACGAACTCCTCGACACCGTCGACGTCGGCGTGAACCTGCTCGACCTCGACCGGGTGGCCGCACGGATGATCGCCGACCGTGGGGCGGTGAGCTGCTACGTCGACTACCACCCGTCGTTCGGGAAGTCGCCGTTCGGCAAGAACCTGTGCACCTCGGTCAACGACGCGGCGCTGCACGGCCTGCCGTCCGACCGCGTGCTCGTCGACGGCGACCTCGTGAGCCTCGACTTCGCCGCGAGCGTCGACGGCTGGGTCGCCGACTCGGCCGTCACGGTGCAGGTCGGCACCCCGCGCGAGGACGACCAGCGGCTGATCGACACGGTCGAGCGTGCGCTCGTCGCGGGCATCGCCCAGTTCCGCACGGGCAACAAGCTCGGGGACGTGTCGTACGCGATCGGTCGCGTCGCGAAGGACGCCGGCTACGACGTGAACCTGCAGTTCGGCGGCCACGGCGTCGGCCGGACGATGCACGGCGACCCGCACGTCCCGAACGACGGACGGCCCGGGCGCGGCCTGAAGCTCCAGCGGGGGCTGGTCGTGGCGATCGAGCCGTGGCTCATGCAGAGCACCGCGGAGCTCTACCAGGACGACGACGGCTGGACGCTCAAGAGCGTCGACGGCTCCCGCGCCGCGCACGTCGAGCACACCGTCGCGGTGACCGACTCCGGTCCGGAGGTCCTCACGCTTCGTCGCGCCCAGCGCACCGACGCGACCGTCTGACGGTCTGGAGGCGCGGTGCGGGCCCGCACCGCGCCTCCAGACCCGCGGTGCGGAGCCGGGTCCTCCCCCTGACGTCACGGGCTCAGCGACAGCTCACGCGCTCGACGGCGCGTGTGGTGTCGCGCAGCCCGAACGTCCGGGACAGCGCGCAAGAGCGCGACGGTCCGGGACAGCACGGACAAGCTCGAAGGTCCGGGACGGCGCGCGACAACGCGACCGCGCGGACGCCCGGAACGGGACGGTCCGGGCTACGCGTCCGGCAGCAGGTCCGGCCGGACGCGCCGCGTCCGCTCGACCTGCTGCTCGTGCCGCCAGTCGGCGACGCGGCCGTGGTGTCCGCTGAGCAGCACGTCCGGCACGGCCAGGTCTCGCCAGAGCGCCGGCTTCGTGTAGGACGGGTACTCGAGCAGCCCGTCCTCGTGCGACTCCTCGACGAGGGACTCGGGGTTGCCGACGACGCCGGGGACGAGCCGCCCGACGGCCTCGATCATCGCCATCGCCGCGACCTCGCCGCCGTTCAGCACGTAGTCGCCCAGCGAGAGCTCGACGACGGTGCACCGCGACGCGGCCCACTCGAACACGCGGGCGTCGATGCCCTCGTACCGCCCGCAGGCGAACACGAGGTGGTCCGACGTCGACGCGAGCGACCGCGCGATGGACTGGGTGAACGGGGTCCCGGCCGGTGTCGGCACGACGAGGGTCGACGACCCGTCCGGCCGCAGGATCGACTCGAGCGCCTGCGCCCAGGGCTCGGGCTTCATGACCATGCCCGCTCCCCCGCCGTACGGGGTGTCGTCGACGGTGCGGTGCCGGTCGGTCGTCCACGAGCGGAGGTCGTGCACGTGCAGGTCGAGCAGACCGCCGGAGCGGGCCTTGCCCAGCAGCGAGACGTCCAGCACGGAGAAGAACTCCGGGAAGATCGTGACGATGTCGATGCGCATGCGCGCTAGTCCGTCACGGTCTCGGGGCGGGACGTGTCCTCGGGATCCTCGAACAGCCCGGTCGGCGGCGTCACGGTGACGGTGCCGGCGGCGATGTCCACCGCGGGCACGATCGCCGACACGAACGGCACGAGGACCTCGCCCCGCGACGGGGTATCGATGGCGAGGAGGTCCTGCGCCGGCAGGTGGTCGACCCGTGCGACGGTGCCGACCTCGACGCCGTCGCGGAGGACCGTCAGCCCGACCAGCTGGTGGTCGTACCACGCGTTGTCCTCGCCGGTCTCGGCGTCGGCGTCCTGTTCGACCCAGAGGATCGCCCGCGCGAGGGTCTCGGCGGCGGTGCGGTCCCCGATGCCCTCGAAGAAGGCGACCGGGTGGCCGTTGTACCAGCGGAGCTCGTCGAGCGCGATGGTCTTGCCGGCCCAGGGCGAGTCGTCCGGGACCTGGAGCGTGAACACGGCTCCTGGCGTGAACCGACGATCCGGGTCGTCGGTGTAGAGCTCGAGCTTGATGCCGCCCTTGAGCCCGTGCGCCTTCGTGATGCGACCCACCCGGAGCTGGGTCGTCTCCCTAGGAATCGGTGTCGACCACGTCGACACGCACCCGCTTGCCGTCGGCGAGAGCCGTGACGAGGGTGCGCAGCGCCTTTGCGGTCCGTCCGGCGCGGCCGATCACGCGGCCGAGGTCCTCGGGGTGCACACGCACCTCGAGGACCTCGCCCCGCGCGGAGGTGGAACTGGCGACGCGCACGTCGTCAGGGTGATCGACGATCCCCTTGACGAGGTGCGTCAGCGCGGATTCGAGCAAGGAATTACGCCTCGGTCGTCTCGTCGGCGGTCTCGGCCTCGTCGGCCTTGGCGGCGGGGGCCGTCTTCTCCGACTTCGGCTTGAGGACGGCCTTCTTGGAGGAGTCGACCTGGAAGGCCTGCTTCGGCTCGGCGACCTTGACCTTGGACTCGGTGTCCTTCTCGCCCTTGAACTTGGCCCAGTCGCCGGTCAGCTTGAGGAGGGCCGCGACCTGCTCGGTCGGCTGCGCGCCGACGCCGAGCCAGTAGAGCGCACGCTCGGACTCGATCTTGATGACCGAGGGCTCCTCGGTCGGGTGGTACTGACCGATCTCCTCGATGACGCGACCGTCGCGCTTGGTGCGCGAGTCGGCGACGACGATGCGGTAGTACGGCGCCCGGATCTTACCGAGACGCTTGAGACGGATCTTGACAGCCACAAATGCTCCTGTTGCGTGTTGTTGTGGTTGAACCGGACCGCGGGCGTGGGGGCACACACGGTGGAAGCTCGATGAGACCGTGATCCGCTGGATAGAGGGTCGAGCGGACACGATTCGACCGTTCATTCTTGCAGGTTTCCGAGCGAGAAGCGAGTCGGGACGCGCCGTCAGGGTGCGAGTCGCCGAACCGCCTCGAGCGCTTCGGAGGTCGCACGCACCGCATCGACGCTCCGCGCGTCGCGTGCGCCGCCCACGACGGCGTACGGCACACCGGCTGCCCGGAGGCGCGGCTCGAGTGCGTCGGACGGCCCCGCGCCCGCCTCGACTCCCGTCCCGAGCGCGCGCTCCTGCCCGGCACAGACCACCACGGTGTCCGCGGGGATCCCCCGCTCCTCGCCGTGCTCGTCACGGATCCAGAGCACGCCGCGCTCGATGCGCAGGTACTCCTGCACGCCGCCGACGAGGTGCACGCCGGCGTCCCGGAGCCGTCCGATCGCCACCCAGCGCGAGGTGATGCCGATCCCCTGGCCGAACTTCCCGGAACGGCGGAGCACCGTGACGTCGCTGCCGGGTCGGAGCGTGCGGGTCGCCGCGGGGAGCCGTTGCGGCACGTCGCCCACGACGGTGTCGGCCACGTCGAGGTCCCAGCGGGCGCCGAACTCGCTCGCGCGACGGGCCTCGTCGGGCGATTCGACCAGGAAGGCCGCGGTGTCGACGCCGATCCCTCCGCCGCCGATGATCGCGACGGTGCCCGCCGGGACGCCCTCGCGGAGCGCCCGCTCGTAGGACCGGACGTGCGGCAGGTCGGCACCGGGGACGTCGATGGTGCGCGGCACGACCCCCGGCGCGAGCACGACGGCGTCGCTCGTGGTGAGGTCGGCGGCCGTCGCGGCCCGACCGAGGTGGATCGTCGCGCCGCGGGCCTCGAGCTCCGCACGCGCGGCGCGGACGGTTGCCGCGTAGTCCTCTTTCCCCGGGACGAGCGCGGCGAGGTCGAACTGTCCGCCCAACCGGTCGGACGCCTCCCAGAGGGTCACGGTGTGGCCCCGGCGCGCCGCGTCGACCGCGGCGGCGAGCCCGGCCGGACCACCGCCGACGACGTCGACGCGCTTCGGGTCGGTCGTCGGCCGGGCGGGGAAGGCGACCTCGCGGGCAGCGCGCGGGTTGACCAGGCACGACACCGGCTGACCGATGATCGACCGGTCGAGGCACGCCTGGTTGCAGCCGATGCAGGTGTTGACGAGGTCGAAGGCGCCGTCGAGCGACCGGTTCACGATCGCGGGGTCGGCGAGGAACGGGCGTGCGAGGGCGACCGCGTCGAGGAGCCCGTCGGCCAGCACGGCCTCGCCGTCGCGCAGGTCGGTCATCCGGTTCGACGCGATGACCTTGACGTCCGGGTACGCCGACGCCCGGACGACGCCGGCGATGCGGGCGGCGTACGCGAGCCACGCGCCGTGCGGCACCGCGGCCTGCACGGTCGGCGTCCGGGACTCGTGCCAGCCGATGCCGACCGAGATCCCGTCGAGGCCGAGCGGCAGCAGCTCGTGCACGAGCGCGTCCACCTCGTCGTCGGTGGACGAGCCGGGCATGAGGTCGGCGCCGGAGAGCCGGATCGTCACGGCGAGATCCGGCACCGCCCGGCGGACGGCCTCGACGACCGCGACGGTGAAGCGCCGACGGCGGACGGCGTCCCCGCCCCACTCGTCGTCGCGCAGGTTCGTCAGCGGCGACTGGAACTGGTTGATGAGGTAGCCCTCGGACGCCATGATCTCGACGCCGTCGAAGCCGATGTCGCGCGCCGACCGGGCAGCGGCGGCGAAGTCCTCGATCGTCCGTTCGATCTCGGCGACGGTCAGCTCGACGGGCACCACGCCCCGGGCGGCCGCCCACGGCAGGGCCGACGGCGCGACCACCCGCTGCGGCGCACCGTGACGGTCGACCATGCCCGACGCGAGTGCGTACCGGCCGGCGTGGAAGAGCTGCGCGAGGATCACCGACCCGGAGTCGTGCACGGCGTCGACCGCCGTGCGGAACCGCTCGTCCGCTCCCCCGACGCCGAACACGGCGAAGTCCGGCCCGCCCCGTGCCTCGTCGTTGACCGCGATCCCGCCGGTGATGATGCACGCGGCACCGCCCTCGGCGCGTTCGCGGTAGAACGCCGCCATGCCGGCCCCGCCGTCGTCGTGCACCTCGAGCCCGGTGTGCATCGACCCCATGACCACCCGGTTCGGGAGGGTCAGGGGGCCGAGCGTCCACGGCGAGGAGACGACGGCGAGGTCGGGCATGGCGACAGTGCTCATGCGCCTACTCTGCCGTGTCGGACGCCGAGTCGGCAGCAGCGTCGGACGCCGCGTCGGCCGGCGGCAGGACCGCGTCGCGGAGCGGCGAGGTGGTGTCCGCCCAGTACGGCGGCGCGATGACGGTCAGTCCGCCGTCCACCGACAGGGTCTGCCCCGTGATGTACGACGCCTTGTCGGAGAGCAGGAAGTCGACCGCGTCGGCCATGTCGTCGGCGGTGCCGGGACGCTGCAGCGGGAGCTTCTCGAGCACGCTCTGCATCGGTGCCATGCCCGGCACCGAGTTGTAGAAGTAGTCGAGCGAGTCGGTGTCGATCAGCCCGCCGTTGACCGCGTTGACGGTGATCTGCCGGGGACCGAACTCGACGGCCATGTACTTCGTGTACGCCTCGGTCATCGCCTTCGCGGCACCGAGTGCGGCGTAGGTCGGGAAGGCGCGGAGCGAGCCGTAGGACGTGACGACGACGATCCGGCCGCCCCGGTCCATGAGCTCGGCGGCGCGCTGCGCACCGAGGACGAACGAGCGGGCGTTCGTCGCGTAGCTGCGGTCGAGGTGGTGCAGCTTGAGCTGGTTGACCGGCTTGAAGGCACTCGCGGCGGCGTTCGCGACGAACATGTCGAGGCGTCCGTAGGTGTCGCGCACCAGGTCGAACAGCGCGTCGATCGACTCGGGCTGCTCGATGTCGACCTGCGCCGTGATCCCGTCGCCGCCGGCGGCCTTGACGTCGGCGAGCGACTCCTCGGCGAGGTCGGCGTTGCCCTTGTACGTCACCACGACGGTGACGCCGCGCTGGCCGAGCTTCTGCGCGAGCAGGCGGCCGATGCCGCGAGAGGCACCCGTGATGAGGGCGATGGGAGCAGTGGTTGCAGCCAATGTGTTCCTTGCGTTGTCAGGGCCGGGGGGGGGGGGGGGGGGGGGCCCCCCCCCCCCCCCCCGGGGGGGGGGGGGGGGGGGGGGACCCCCCGCGGGGGGGGCCCCCCCCCCGCGCCTCCGGGCTGTGGAGTGGTTGCGGATCAGAACCCGGCCTGGCCGGTCACGACGGCGCGGCCGACGACCAGCTTCTGGATCTCGTTGGTGCCCTCCTCGAAGCGCTGAGCGCGAGCGTCGCGGTAGACGCGCTCGATCGCGTTGCGCTTCCAGTAGCCCTGGCCGCCGTGCACCTGCAGGGCCTTGTCGGTGACGCGGGCGAGCATGTCGACGGCGACCATCTTCGAGGCGCTCGACAGCGTGCCGGCGTCCGGACGGCCCTCCTCGTAGGCGCGCGCGGCCTCGAGGACGAGGGCGCGGGCGGCGGCGATGTCGGCGTAGTTCTCGGCGAGGTAGAACTGGATCGCCTGGCGGCTGGCGAGCTTCTTGCCGAACGTCTCGCGCTTGTTCGCGTACTCGACGGCGAGCTCGTTCGCCCGCTCGGCGAGGCCGACGGCGCTCATCGCGACGGACACGCGGCTCGGCAGCAGGAAGCCGCCGAGCGCGACCTCGAGGCCCTGGCCCTCCTCGCCCAGGCGGGCGGAGGCCGGTATCGGGGTCTCGGTGAACCGGAGGATCGCGTGGTCGGTGCCGCGGATGCCCATGGTGTCCGAGTCGTCGATCACCTCGGCGCCCGGCAGGCCGGAGTTCGGCATGAGGAACGCGACGGTGCCGTCCTGGCCGGTGGTGCCCTCGAGACGCGCGGCGATGAGCCAGTAGTCGGCCTTCACGCCGAAGGTGATGAGGTGCTTCTCGCCGTTCATCACGTAGGTGTCGCCCTCGCGGCGGACGGTCGTTCGGATGTCCGCGCCGGTCCCGGCGGTGGCCTCGGTGAGCGTGAACGCGACGAGCTCGTCGCCGGCGACGCTCGGCTTCACGACCTCGTCGAGCTGCTCCGGCGTCGCGTACGGCGCCATGGCGCGCCAGGTGCCGTTGATGACGTGGACGAGCATGCGGATCGACGCGTGCGACCGCGAGACGATCTCCATGATCTCGAGGTAGCGCGAGAACGGGATGCCCTGTCCGCCGAGCTCGGCCGGGGCGGCGAGCGACAGCCACCCCTTGTCCTTGAGCTCCTGGAACAGCTCGGGCGCGACCTGGCCGGTGCGCTCGATCTCCTCGGCCCACTCCTCACCGCGGCCGCGGACCCACTCGGTGACCTCGGCCTTGAGCTGCTGGAACGTCGTCTCGTCCAGCGTCTGGTCGGTGGCGGTGATGGTCATCGTGTCTCGTTCTCCTTCGTCGCGACGAGTGCGGCAGCCTGCTCCCGCAGGACGTTCTTCTGGACCTTGCCGACCGCGTTGCGGGGCAGTTCGGCGAGGTACTCGAGCCGCTCGGGCCAGTAGTACTTGCTCACGCCGGCGGTGTCGAGTGCCTGCTGCATCGACGCGAAGTCGAGCCGCTCGGCGCCGGCGGCCGGCACGACGAACGCGCACGCACGCTCGCCGAGCCGCGCGTCCGGCATGGCGACGATCGCCACGTCGGTCACCAGCGGGTGCTGGTAGAGCAGGTTCTCGATCTCGACCACCGGGATCTTCTCGCCACCGCGGTTGATGACGTCCTTCACGCGGCCGGTGATGGACAGGAATCCCTTGGCGTCGACCGTGGCGAGGTCGCCGGTGCGGTACCAGCCGTCCTCGGTGAAGACGTCGTCCGTGAGGTCCTGGCGGTCGAGGTACCCGTCGAACATCGTCGGCGAGTGCAGCTCGAAGTTGCCCTCGGTGTCGGCGGGCAGCTCGTGCCCCTCGTCGTCGACGATCCGGATCCGGATCCCGGGCAGTGCGCGTCCGTCGTGGCCGTAGGCGTCCGCCGGGTCGTCGGTCGGGCTGGACAGCGCCCCGAGGCACGTCTCGCTCGTGCCGAACGCGCCGAGGATCGCCGTGCCGAGCACGGTCGCGGCGCGCTGGGCAAGGGCCCGGGGCACCGCGGCACCGGTCGGCACGAAGATCCGCAGCGACTCGGGCTGGGCGGCACCGGCCTCGACGAGGTCGACCAGGTCGGTGAGGAACGGCGTCGCGCACTGCACGAAGGTGGCCTTCGCGGCGCCGAACGCCTGCTCGAGCGCGACGGTGCCGTCCCACACGGGCTGGATGACCTGGGGCGCGCCGAGCCGGAAGGCCAGGAGCATGCCGTACAGGAAGCCGGTCTGGTGCGCGAGCGGCGACGGGATGTAGATCCGGTCCGCGCTCGTCAGACCGGACTGGGCGACGTGCATCGCTGTCGCCAGGCCGAGCGTGCGGTGCGGGTGCTGCACGCCCTTCGGCTCACCGGTCGTGCCGGAGGTGAAGAGGAGCTGGCAGACGTCGTCCGGGCCGGGCGCGTGCGATCGGATCTGTTCGACGTCCACCTGCACGGACTCGAGCGCCGTGTCGAAGTACCGCCAGTTCCACTCGCTCGCAGCCACACGCTCCATGGCGTCCGTGGGCAGCGGGGGCTGGTTCGTCGGGGTGTCCCCCTGACCGCGTGCCTCGGAGCGGAGCACGACCACGTGTTCGACCGACAGCCGTCGCTTCTGCGCCCGCGCCTCGTCGATGACGTCGAGGAGCTCGAGCGCCGGACGACGCTTGCGGAACAGGTTCGGCAGGAACACGACGCGGGCGCGGGACCGGGCGAGCGTCATCGTCGTCTCGCGGGGACCGAAGACTGGCATGATCGGGGTCGCGACGGCACCGATCTGGATCGCACCGAGGGTGATCGAGACGAACTCGCGCCAGTTCGGCAGCTGCATCGCGACGGACTCGCCTCGGCGGACGCCGAGTTCGAGGAGCAGCGCGGACACCTTGTCGGCCTCGTCCTGCAGCTCGCGCCACGTCGTGTTCACCGGCTCGGGGCCGCCGACCTCGATCACGGCGAGGCCGTCCGGGTCCGTCTCGGCGAGCGCCCGGACCTTCTCGCTGAGGACGAGCGGGTCGGCGTCGACGCCGGTGAGCTCGGGCAGTGGGTTCGACACGGTCTCGTGCTCCTCGCCGAGGTCGGTGCGCTCGGCTGCGGCCTCGGCCGCGTGGATGCGGTCGTCGCGGGCGATCCGGGCCGCGGCGCCGTCGCCGACCTCCATGTCGAGGCCGACGGCGTTCATCGCCTCGAGGAAGGTCGGGTACGAGATCCGGTAGGCGCGCGGGTAGGTGAGCGAGGACGTGCCCTCGGCCCCGGACGCGGCGACGGCGAGGGACATGAGGACGCGGTGGTCGTTGAACGAGGACATCGGCGACCCCTGCAGGTCACCCGGTCGGACCCCCGTGACGCGCAGCTCGTCGGCGCCCTGCTCGGCGCGGCCGCCCAGGCGGTTGAGCTGGAGCATCGCGGCGACGCGGTCGGACTCCTTCAACCGGATGTGCGCCACGTTCCAGAGCCGGGTCGTGCCCTCGGCGAAGGTCGCCATGGTCGACAGGACCGGGAGCAGGTCCGGGATCGGCTGGCAGTCGATGTCGAGAGGGCGGAGGGGGGACCCGTCGTGCTCGATGCGGACGAACCCGGTCTCCTCGTCGATCCGCATCGGGACGCCCATCGCCGTCGCGAGGTCGAGGAACTCGCTCTCCGGGTGGTCGGTCTCGGCGGTGGTGAACGCCGTCATGCCGCGGAGCAGCACGTTCGACGCACGGGTGCCGGCAGCGGCGATGCCGAACGCGGCCGAGCCGATGTCCGGCGGGATCACGTAGTCGTGCGGGGTGGCCTGCTGGTTCGCCGGGATCCGGTACTCGAGCCAGTCGTCCGAGACCTCGACGCGCAGGCCGAACTGGCGCATCATGCGCACGGTCAGCTCGACGTAGGGCTGCTCGTTGAGCCGTCCGCCGGTGATGTGGATGCGGGTCTCCTGCTCGGCGAAGGGGGCGACGAGGAGCAGCCCGGAGATCCACTGCGACAGGGTGCCGGCGATCTGGACGTCGCCGCCCCGCGGACGCTTCGGCTGGACGGTGACCGGCGGGCAGTCGTTCGTGGCCTCGAGCTCGATGCCCATCTGGGTGAGCGAGGTGAGCAGGGCCTTGATCGGCCGACGCTGGAAGTACTTCATCCCGGCGAGCGTCATCGGCTTGTCCGCCAGGGACGCGAGCCCGGTCATGAAGTAGAGGGTGGTGCCGGACGAGCCCATGTTGAGGATGCCGTCGGCGCCCCGCGAGCCGTGGTCGACGACGTCGGTGGCCGCGTACCGGCCGCCGAGGCCCGTGACGTGGTACTCGTCCCCACGACGCCTCACGTCGACGCCGAGGGCACGCAGCGTGCCCACGGTCCACTCGACCTGTCGGGTCGCGCTGATGCCGGAGACGATGCTCGTCCCCTTCGCGAGCGATGCGAGGACCAGCGCTCGGTGCGCGTGGTACTTCGAGACCGGGATGTCGAGTTCTCCGACGAGTGGTGCGTTCGTCCCGCGCACGACCAGCTGCATGCCTACCTCTTCCCTGTTGAGCGTTACTACGGTACGCCCGGTGTGGAACCACTGTGAATCGGATCCGCACGATCGGGACCGTCCATCGTTGTGCGTGTCCGACAAGGAGCCGGGCAGGATGTACAGCATGGACATCCGCTTCACCGAGTCCCGCCCGTCGACCATCGGCGTCGAGTGGGAGCTCCCCCTGGTCGACCGGGACACCGGCGACCTCACCCCGCGTGCCCCCGCCGTCATCCGGGCGGTGCAGGAGCGGCTCGGTGACCACGACCGGGTGACCGAGGAGCTCCTGACGAACACGGTCGAGGTCGTCACGGGCGTGCACTCCCGGGTGCGCGGGGCCACGGACGAGCTGTCCGGGATCATCGGCGAGGTCATCGACGCCGCCGAACCGCTCGACGCGCAGGTCATGTGCGCTGGGACGCACCCCTTCGCCGTGTGGGACCAGCAGGAGATCACTCCGGACAGCGAGCACTACACGACCCTCATCGACCGCACGCGCTGGTGGGGGCGCCAGATGCTCATCTGGGGCGTGCACGTGCACGTCGGCATCGACGACCGCGACAAGGCCCTGCCGATCCTCGGTGCGATGCTCGCGTACGTGCCGCACCTGCAGGCGTTCACCGCCTCGAGCCCGTTCTGGGCTGGCACCGACACCGGCTACGCGTCGAACCGGGCACTCATGTTCCAGCAGCTGCCGACCGGTGGGCTGCCGCCGGCGCTCGGCGCGTGGGCGAACTTCGAGGAGGTCGTCGACGACCTCACCCGCACCGGTGTCATCGACGGGGTCAAGGACCTCCGCTGGGACATCCGCCCGTCGCCCGGCTGGGGCACGCTCGAGAACCGCGTCTCCGACGGCATCTCGACCCTGCACGAGGTCGGGGCGGTGACCGCGCTCGTGCAGTGCCTCGTCACCGCCATGTCGGACCGGCTCGACGCCGGCGAGACGCTGCCGACCATGCAGCCCTGGTTCATCCGTGAGAACAAGTGGCGCGCGGCGCGCTACGGCATGGAGGCCGAGATCATCACGAACGCCGCCGGTGACGAGCGGCTCGTGACCGACGAGGTGCACGACCTCGTCGAGCGGCTCCACCCGGTGGCGGAGCGCCTCGGCTGCCTCGAGGAGCTGCACCACCTCGACACGATGATCGCGGCCGGCGCCTCGTACCAGCGACAGCTGCAGGTGGCGCAGGAGAACGGCGGCGACCTCCGCGCCGTCGTCCGGCACCTGGTCACCGAGCTGCGCGACTCGCTCTGACCGTCACCGTCCGTGCCGGGCGTGCCTGGCCGTTTCGGGCGTCCCTGGTCGTTCCTCCCGACCGGGTACGCCCGATTCCGCTCTCCATCGCGGCGGTTCTGGGAAGGAACGTCGCGACGTGCGCACGGACGGACAGGAGGCGCGGGGGCCCCCCGCCCCCCCCCCCCCGGGCCGCGCCGGGGGGCGCCCCCCCCCCGCCCACCACGACCCCCCCCCGCGGACACCCCCGGCGCGGCCCGCCCCCCCCCCCC
>NZ_JBFPFM010000005.1:0-145467 GCF_047977705.1 Curtobacterium sp. LFS084 | reverse complement strand
GCGCGGGACGCCACCGCAGCCGCGGCCGAGGGCACCGTCCGCGCGGCCACCTCGGCGCTCGACCGTGCGGTCGCCTCCGAGCGGTGCGCGGCGGATCTGGCGACGGCAGTGCGTGCGCGCGACGACACCTCGGCGCGCAGCCGGGCCGTCGTGCGACTCGCGGACGTCGCTGCCGGTGTCGCCTCGGCCAACCCCACCGGGATCACCCTCGGCACCTACGTGCTCATGCGCCGGTTCGAGGACGTCGTCGCGGCGGCGAACGACCGGCTGCGGGCGATGCTCGCGGGTCGCTTCACGCTCGAGACCTCCGACGAGCGGGAGTCCGGCTCACGGTCGCGACGGACGGGGCTCGCACTCGCGGTGCACGACCAGACCACCGACACCGTCCGCGATCCCCGCAGCCTGTCGGGTGGCGAGACCTTCACGGTGTCGCTGTGCCTCGCGCTGGGGCTCGCCGACGTCGTCCAGGCCGAGGCGGGCGGGGTGTCGCTCGGCACGCTGTTCGTCGACGAGGGCTTCGGCACGCTCGACCCCGAGACCCTCGACGACGTGATCGGGCAGCTGTCGCGCCTGACGGCGGGCGGACGCCAGGTGGGGATCGTCAGTCACGTCGAGGAACTGAAGCAGCGGATCCCGGAGCGGATCGCGGTGCGGCGCACGGCCGACGGCGGCTCGCGGGTGACCACCACCGTCTGACGCGCGACGCCGACGGGTCGCCCGCCGACGTGGGTCAGGGCGACGGTGAGACGTCCACCGTGCCGTCCGGCGGGGGCAGGATGTCCGCCGCGACCCACGGGAAGACGTAGGTGAAGAGCACCCACACGATCGCCGCGAGGAGCACGAGCAACTCGATCACCTTGAGCGCCGTGGGACCGGGCAGGATGCGCCAGACGAACGGGAAGATCACTGCACGGTCTCCGAGAGTTCCTTCGGGGTGCCCTCCGACGCGGGCATCCAGTAGTCGAGCTCGGCGTGGGTGACGTACCGTTCCTTGGCCGACCACATCGGGTGGCACGCGGTGAGGGTCAGCCATCGGTCGTCGGCGGTCGGTTCGACGCCGGGCTTGTTCGGCACCGGGGCGATGGTCTCGACGTGGTCGGGCGTGACGATCTGCGAGTCGGTGACCTTATAGACGTACCAGACGTCGAACTTCGTCTTCGCGTCGGTGACCCGCACCACGATGTCGTCGCCGGTCTTGAGCTCGGCGATCTGGTTGAGGGGCTTGCCGTAGGTGACCCGGTGTCCGGCGACGGCGAAGTTGCCCCGGGCGCCCGGCATGGCGGTGTCCACGTAGTGACCGAGGCCGATGGTGTTGAGGACCTTCTCGCGGTCGGTACCCTCGCCGATCGGTCGCTCGTAGTCCTTGCCGAACCGGGGGATCTGCATGGTCCCGAAGACGTCGGAGACGGCCGGCGGTTCCGCGAGCACGGGTGCCGGCCCGCGGTGCTCGGTCCCGGTGCCGGCGGTGTCGCGTTGCCCGAGGCCGTCGACGAGCTTGGTCTGCTCGTTCACGGCGACGACGTCGGTCCACCACGCCGTCCACACCACGTACAGCCCGGTCCCCACGCCGGCGATGATGAGCAGCTCCGCGATGAGCGAGACCATCGCGCCACCCACGGTCTGACGCCGCCGCGGCGCCCGACGCGCAGCACCCACGGCACCGTCGCGGCGGTCTCGGCGCGACGAGAGTGTCTCGTGTGCGGTCACGGGGCTCCTGATCCGGATGGGGTGGTCGGACAGGTCTATCAGATCACGGCGACGAACCGGAGACGAGGTTGTCCACAGCACCGTTACGGTGCAGTGATGCAGCACGTCCTCCGACCGTTCGCCCCTGCCGACACCGACGCCGTCGTCGCCCTGTGGGAGGAGTGCGGGCTGGTCCGTCCCTGGAACGACCCCCGACGCGACATCGCGCGCAAGCTGACCGTGCAGCCCGAGCTGTTCCTCGTGGCCGAGGACGTCGACGATCCGGCACGCCCGGTGGTCGGGGCCGGCATGGCGGGGTTCGACGGGCACCGGGGCTGGGTGAACTACCTCGCGGTGCGGCCCGACGTGCAGGGCACGGGCCTCGGACGGACGTTCATGGCCGAGTTCGAGCGACTGCTGACGGACCTCGGCTGCCCGAAGCTCAGCCTGCAGGTCCGCGCCGGCAACGAGCGGGTGATCGGCTTCTACGAGTCGCTCGGGTACGCCGACGACCACGCGGTCTCGCTCGGCAAGCGGCTCATCCCCGACGACTGACCCCGGATGCGCGCCGCCCGGCCCGGACGACTCCACGCGCTGAGCGACACCTCACGCGCTCGATCGCCCGTGAACTGTCGCGCAGCGCGAAACGTCCACGCCGCGCGCGCCGCCGCAGCAGCCAGCGCCGCCGCAGCCAGCGCCGCCGCAGCAGCCGCCAGCGCCGCCGCAGCCCGCGCACGCGCCCCGCTACGCGAGCGCCAGGCCCACCGACGCCCCGAACGCGAGCACGATCCCGGTCCACTGCACGGCCGTCAGCCGTTCCCGCAGCACGACCCCGGCGAGCACGACCGTCCCGATCGGGTAGAGCGCGTTGAGCACGCTGACCACGGGGAGCGTCGCCGGGTCGTCGCTCGAGTGCAGTCCCGCCTGGATGAACACGTTCGCCGCCGCGTCCAGGACGCCGCAGACGACCACCGTCCACACCATGCGGGCCGGCCAGCGTCCGCCGACCCGGATGTCGCCAGACGCGGCAGACCCCGCGACGTCGGCCGACGTCCCGGGGTCTGCCGCGCCTCCAGGACCCCGCGCCGGGGCCGCCCGCCGGGCGACGACGACCGCCGCCGTCCCGAGCAGCACGGCCTGCAGGACCCGCGCGACGACCAGCGGCACGACCCCGGAGTCCGACGGCGTCATGTCGTACGCGAGCACGATCCCGCCGAACCCGCACCCCGAGACCGCCGCCGTCACGAGTCCCACCGTGGTCACCCGCGCTCCCGACGTGTCGCGCACCGCGGCCACCAGCACCACCGCGACGACGGCGACGACCAGGGCGACGACCGCGAGGCCCGACAACGCCGTCCCGCGCAGCACCGCCACCACGACCGGCACGACGGCGGCGAACACGGCGGTCAGCGGGGAGAGCACGCTCATCGGGCCGATCGCCAGCGCGCGGTAGAGCAGGAGGACGCCGACGCCACCGGAGATGCCCGCGGCCGCACCCCACAGGACCGTCTCGGTCGCGAACACGCCCCCGACGAGCAGGAGCCCGGCCAGGAGCGGCAGGACACCGACCGCGGCGGCGACCGCGGCGACGGTCACCGCGCGGACCCGCCGGGACGCGAGGCCGCCCAGGAAGTCGGCGAACCCGTAGACGAGGGCGCCGGAGAGGCCGAGGACGACGGTGAGCACGGGTCCCATCCTGCCCGGCCCGGTACCCTGCGTGACGTGAGCGTTCCCTACCACCGCCTGCCCCGCGTCGACGCACGCTGGAGGTGGTGGCGCCCACTGGTGGCCATCGCGTTCCTGGCGGGCTGGTACGTCGCCTCGCAGGTCCTGATCACCATCGCCTACTTCGTGCCGATCGCGGCGACGAAGGGCGAATCGGGCCTGACCGGGCTGCTCGACACCCTGCAGGACGGCGCGCTCGACCCCACCGACCCGGTGGTGCTCTCGCTGACCCTGGTCTCGCTCGTGGTCCTCTTGCCGGGGATCCTGCTCGCGGTGAAGATCGCGCGCATCGGGCCGGCGGGCATCCTCACGTCCACGCGCTTCCGGGTGCGGTGGGGCTGGACCGCGTGGTGCATGCTCCCGACACTCGTGATCGCGGTCGCGATGTTCATCGCGCAGACCGGGCTGTTCTCGGCCGACGGCATGTTCACCACCGACGGCGGGCTCGGGTGGAACCACGCCGTGATCGGCCAGTCGACCGTGTCCCTCGGCACGCTGACCCTCACGATCGTGCTCGTCCTCGTGCTCGTCCCCTTCCAGGGCGCGGCAGAGGAGTACATCTTCCGTGGCTTCCTCATGCAGACCATCGGCTCGTGGATCCCGGCGCGCATCGGCACGGTGCTCGCGGTGGCGGTCTCGACGGTCGTCTTCGCGCTGCTGCACATCCCGAACGGCTACAACGTCTGGGGCATCCTCGACGTCGGCTCGTTCGGGCTCGTCGCCGCGATCATCGTGCTGCGCACCGGCGGACTCGAGGCCACCGTCCTGCAGCACGCCTTCAACAACATCATGATCTTCGTGCTGCAGGCACCGGGCTGGTCGCGGATCGACCTCACGTCGCAGGACGCGAACGGCACGATCGGTGGCTGGCTCGTGACGCTCGGGACCTCGCTCGCCTACTGGGGCATGATCGAGCTCCTCGCGTGGTGGCGGAAGCTCGACCGGCGGTTCGCCGGGGCGCCCGCGCCCCGCTTCCGGGGTCCGGTGCCGGTCTGGGCCGGTGGCGCGCGCTGGTTCCGTCCAGGAGGCGCGGGCTGGGCGGACGCGCCGGCCGGGCCGGACGACGTGGCCGGGCCCGGCGAGGAGTCGGCGGAGCCTGTGGACAGTGCGGTGGGTGTCTCCGGTCGCCCGTAGGCTCGTCGCATGAGCACCACGCCCGCGCCCGCTGCCGTGTCCGCGTCGCGTGCCGCCGCGCTCGACGTGCTGCACCGGGTGTGGGGGTACGACGACTTCCGGGGCGAACAGGCGTCGATCATCGACCAGGTCGTCTCCGGCGGCGACGCGCTCGTCCTCATGCCGACCGGCGGTGGCAAGTCCCTCTGCTACCAGGTGCCCGCGCTCGTGCGGGACGGCGTCGGTGTCGTCGTCTCGCCGCTCATCGCGCTCATGCAGGACCAGGTCGACGCCCTCGCGGCGAACGGCGTCCGGGCCGCGTTCCTCAACTCGACGCAGGGACCGGACGAGCGAGCCCGGGTCGAGCGGGCCGTCGTCTCGGGTGAGGTCGACATGCTCTACCTCGCGCCGGAGCGACTCCGGCTCGAGTCCACCCGGGCGCTGCTCGACCGCGCCCGCATCGCCCTCTTCGCGATCGACGAGGCGCACTGTGTCGCCCAGTGGGGCCACGACTTCCGGCCCGACTACCTCGAGCTCAGCGTCCTGCACGAACGCTGGCCGACCGTCCCGCGAATCGCCCTCACCGCGACCGCGACCCCGCAGACCCACCGCGAGATCTCCGCGCGGCTCGGCCTCGACGACGCCGCGCACTTCGTCGCCGACTTCGACCGGCCGAACATCCAGTACCGCATCGAACCGAAGACCGGGGCCCTCCAGCAGCTCCTCACCTTCATCCGCACCGAGCACAGCGGTGACGCCGGCATCGTGTACTGCCTGTCCCGCAACTCGGTCGAGCGCACGGCCGCCGCGCTGTCCGAGCAGGGGATCCCGGCGCTGCCGTACCACGCCGGACTCGACGCCAAGGTGCGTGAACGGAACCAGTCCGCCTTCCTGCGCGAGGACGGCATCGTCATGGTCGCCACCATCGCGTTCGGCATGGGCATCGACAAGCCGGACGTCCGGTTCGTGGCGCACCTCGACCTGCCGAAGTCGGTCGAGGGGTACTACCAGGAGACCGGTCGCGCCGGGCGTGACGGGCTCCCCTCGACCGCCTGGCTCGCCTACGGCCTGAACGACGTCGTCCAGCAGCGGCGGATGATCGACCAGTCCGAGGGCGACGCCGCGCACCGTCGGCAGCTCAGCGCGCACCTCGACGCCATGCTCGCCCTGTGCGAGACCATCGAGTGCCGACGCGTCCGGTTGCTCGCGTACTTCGGGCAGGAGTCCACCGCGTGCGGCAACTGCGACACGTGCATCGCCCCGCCCGAGTCGTGGGACGGCACCGTGCCGGCGCAGAAGTTCCTGTCCACCGTGGTCCGGCTCGACCGTGAACGCGGGCAGCGCTACGGCGTCTCGCACCTCGTCGACATCCTCGTCGGCAAGCAGTCGCCGCGCGTGCAGGAACTGCGGCACGAGTCCCTCGCCACCTTCGGCATCGGCAGCGACCTCGGCGAGGCCGAGTGGCGGGCGGTCGCACGACAGCTCCTCGCGCAGGGGTACGCGGCGGTGTCCGGCGACGGGTTCGGCACGGTCGTCCTGAGCCCGACGAGCGCCGACGTCCTCGCCGGCCGGGTCGAGGTCCGGATGCGGCGTGACCCCGTCAAGGCTCCGCGGGCGTCCCGGAACCGTCGCGCCGTCGTGACCGACATGCCGCAGGAGGCCCTCGGCCTGTTCGAGGCGCTGCGTGCCTGGCGTGCTGCGCAGGCGCGCGAACAGGGCGTGCCGGCGTACGTGGTGTTCAACGACGCGACGCTGCGGGGGATCGCGGCCGTGAAACCGGCCGACGAAGACCAGCTGTCCGAGATCTCCGGCGTGGGCGGCGCGAAGCTCGAGCGGTACGGTCGCGCGGTGCTCGACGTGGTCGCCCGAGCGGAGTAGCGGCGACACATTCCGAGGTGGGCATGTGATCGGGGTTGCGATCACTACACTCGGAGACTCCCGTCACGAGGAGGTACGTGTGTCCGGTTCGTCGAAGTACACGACGCTGAGCCGTGCCTTCGTGGCACCGCTCGCGCGCCTGGTGTGGCGACCGCGGGTCATCGGCCGGAAGAACGTCCCGAAGCACGGTCCGGTGATCCTCGCGAGCAACCACCGCTCCTTCATCGACTCGCCGACCATCGGGCTGCTGGCCCCGCGCAAGGTGTTCTTCCTCGCGAAGAAGGAGTACTTCACGGGCACGGGCTTCCGCGGAGCCGTGTCCCGCGGGTTCTTCGAGGGCATCGGTGCCATCGGCGTGGAGCGTGGTGCGGGTTCGGCGGCGCAGCACGCCCTCGACCTCGGGCTCGAGCGACTCGAGGCGGGCGAGGCGTTCGCGATCTACCCCGAGGGCACCCGGTCGCTCGACGGCCGGCTGTACCGCGGGCGCACCGGTGTGGCGTGGCTGGCGTTGACGAGCGGTGCTCCCGTCGTCCCCGTCGCCCTCACCGGCACCCAGGACGTCCAGCCCGTCGGGTCCCGCGTCCCGAAGCTCGCCAGGGTCACGATCGAGTTCGGCGCCCCGATCGACCTCTCCGGGTTCGGCGATGCATCGTCCGGCCGTGCGCGTCGGCACGCGACCGACGCGGTGATGGCGGCGATCCAGGAGCTCAGCGGCCAGGAGCCCGCGAACGCCTACAACAACCCGCCTGCGACGATCGTCGAACGGGTCCGGCAGGTCCTTCGTCGCGACGACCCGACGGACTCGGTCGAACCGGACTGAGCGCGATCACCCAGGACGTGGTGTTGCACATCTGAAATACCGGTGGTTCAATGGAGAGGTGCCGAGGGGCACGCTCCGACCGCATCCCGACCGAGAACGGGGTGCCCGACCACCTGATCGGCAGGCCAGCAGCATGTCCTCCACCCCGCTCGTCCGCTCCGTCGCCTGCGCCTGCGCCTGCGCCTGTGCCCGCGCCGACGCTGTCCACGTCTGACCGCGCCAGTGTCGATGCCGTCGTCCACGACGTCCCACCCGTTGCCGCTGCGCCCGCGCGGTGCCGCGCGCCGCGCGTCGCTCGCCCCCGTGACCGTTCGTCCGGCCACGCACCCGACCACCGGGGCGGCGGTGCACCGTCCTGCCGCCCCGGTCTCCACCCGTGTTCGCCGGTCCGGTCGCCGGTCGGCGCATCGAGCGCGGCCCGTCACCCGTTCGATCGCGCTGCCGTCGCGTCCCCGACGTGCCGTGCCCCTCACCGCGATCGCCGTCGCGACCTGCCTGGTCGTCACCGTCGCGACGCCGCAGACCGCCGTGGCCAGCGCTGCTGCCGGCGTGACGTCGTCCGCCGCCGTGCTCG
Source organism: Curtobacterium sp. LFS084 (assembly GCF_047977705.1). Classification (NCBI taxonomy): domain Bacteria; kingdom Bacillati; phylum Actinomycetota; class Actinomycetes; order Micrococcales; family Microbacteriaceae; genus Curtobacterium; species Curtobacterium sp. LFS084. The sequence continues at coordinate 137,671 of NZ_JBFPFM010000005.1, read as the reverse complement.
ACGCACAGGAGTACACGACCTCGGCGACCGAGGCCGTCCGCGCCGAGCGGGACGGGTTCGCGATCGAGCGGGTGCCGGAACGGGCTCCGGCGTCCGGCCGGCCGTCCGGCACCGCGGTGGCACGGCCCGTCGTCGGGACGATCCCGGTGGCGGGCGGCTTCGGCACCCGGTCGGTCAGTGGGTGCGGGGCCTGCTCGACGAACCACCGCGGGCTCGACTTCGCGGCGCGCGAAGGGACCGCGGTCGTCGCGGCGATGTCCGGCCGCGTGGTCGCCGCCGGGCCCCTCGGCGGGTACGGCAACCAGGTCCTGCTGCAGCACCCGGATGGATCCGAGACCCGGTACGGGCACCTGTCGCAGATCGGTGTCCGGATCGGGCAGAGCGTCACGGCGGGCGAGCGCATCGGCGCCGTCGGGAACACCGGCGTCTCGACCGGGGCGCACCTGCACTTCGAGGTCCTCCGTGGCGGGGTGGCGATCGACCCGGCGGTGTGGCTGGGGGATCGCGGACTGCTCTGACCTGCGGCGCGTAGCGTCGGACCCGCTGCCGCACGGTGCGGCGCAGGGACGGAGACGCGCGTGCGGGTGAGTGTGCTGGGGACCGGGGCGATGGGTGCCGGGGTGGCGGGGTCGCTGCTCCGCGAGGGCCACGCGGTGACCGTGTGGAACCGGAGTGCCGACAAGGCCGCTCCACTGGGGGACCGGGGTGCAACCGTCGCGGACGACCCGGGTGCCGCCGTGGCGGAAGCGGAGGTCGTGCTCCTCACGCTCTTCGACACCGACGCGGTGGTGGACGTCCTCGAGGCGGCCGCGGGCGAGGCGCCGACCGACGCCGTGTGGGTGCAGTGCTCCACGATCGGGGTCGCCGGCACCGAGACCGTCGTCCAGCTCGCCGGCAAGTACGGGATCACCCTCGTCGAGGCCATGATGCTCGGCACGAAAGCGCCGGCGGAGCAGGGCACCCTGACGATGCTCGCCGCCGGACCCGCCGACGTGCTCGAGCGCATCGACCCGGTCCTCGACGCCATCGGTGCGAAGACCGTCCGCGCCGGCGACCACGTCGGGGCGGGGACGGCGCTCAAGCTCGCGGCGAACGCCTGGATCGCGTCGATCACGGCGGCCACGGGGCAGTCCCTCGCGCTCGCACGGTCGCTCGGCCTGGACCCGGCGCTCTTCCTCGAGGCGATCGACGGCAGCGCCAGCGACTCCGCCTACGCCCACACGAAGGGGAAGTCGATCATCGACGGGTCGTTCCCGGCGCAGTTCGCCCTCGACGGCCTGCGGAAGGACATCGGGCTCATCACCGACGCCGCACGTGCCACGGGGGTGTCGACGGTCGTGCTGGACGCTCTCGGACGGGTCTACGCGGATGCCAGTGCCGCGGGCCACGGCGGGGACGACATCGCGGCGGTCGGCACGGCCTTCTAGCGGCGTCCGTCGCGACCGAGGAACCGTCGGAGCGCGTTCGTCACGCGCCCGACGGCCTCGTCGTTCATGGTGTTCGCGAGGTCGAACGCCTCACGCGCGGGGTCTGCCCCGGCCCGGATCCGACGGAGTGCCGCGTCCGCCCGGGCTCGGGCGTCGAGCTCGGCGAGGGGCATGTCGTCCTCGGGGTCGTGCGGCGCGGGCACCGCAGTGCCACCGGTGCCCGTGTCTGCCATGGCAGCAGGCTACGCGGACCGGCTGATCCCGCGGTCGTGGTCGCGGACGTCCACGTCGACCTCGTCCACGACGCGGACCATCTCGTCGAGGAACGACACGATGACGGCCATGTCGTCGGTCGACAGGTGTTCCGCCGCCTCGACCGCGCGGGAGTCGAGCTGGTCGATCACCTGCAGCACCTGGCGCATGGATCCACCGGACGCGGTGAGGATGACGCCGCGGCGGTCGTTCGGGTCGGCGTGGCGTTCGACGTGGCCGCTGCGGACGAGTCGGTCCACGAGGGCCGACGTCGAGGCAGGGGTGATGTCGAGGCGCTCGGCGAGGTCCTTCGCGTTGACCGTCCGGCCGGCTTCCTCGGCGTCGATGAGTGCGCGGAGGGCGAGCAGGGCGTTCTCACCGATGCCCAGTGCCTCGCGCGCACGGCGTTGCGCAGCACTCTCGGCGCTGCGGTACCTGCGGAGTGCGTTCAGCACATCCACCGCGTCGACCCGGGAATCCTCGCCGTACCAGAACCCCGCGGCGCTCGTCGTCACCTCGGTACTCATGAACACAATGCTAGACGCTCTAGTTAGATTGTCTAGCGAGTGCGGGGACCGGATCGGTCGGGACGGTCCTTCAGCGACCCCTCCGAGCGTCCCTGGCGGACCCGCAACACCCGTGACGCGGCGACGAAACACCCTCGCAATCCCCGGTCAGTAGGTTCACGGCATGCAGGAGCCGACGTGCTGAGCCGACTCGCGGGGAGCGTGTTCCACGTCGGGAGCGCCGTGGAACGCGCCGAGGTCGTCGCACGCATGCTCGACGTGTACGTCGCCCGTGGTGAACCGGCCGGCGTCGACCAGGACCGGGTGGTCGCGGCCGAGCTCCGATCGGTCGTCGGAGCCGCGGGCCCGGCGAACGACCCCGACCGTGCCGCGACGATCGACTCCCTCGCGCTCGACCGCCACGAGCCCGCCTCCATCGCGTCCGCCGTCGCGGTCGCCCGGGACAACGCGCGCCGTGCCCGCGAGGTCGTCTCCACCGAACTGTGGGACTGCCTCAACGTCACGCGGTCCCGGATGCCCCGCAAGGTCGGTCCGGAGCGCGCCCACGAGTTCCTCGCCTGGGTCCGGGAGCGGAGCGCCCTCGCGATCGGGGTCGTCGAGGCGGATGCGAGCCACGACGAGGTCTGGGAGTTCTTCACCCTCGGACGGGCGCTGCAGCGGTGCTCGGTGACGGCGCGGTTGCTGGCGTCGGCCCTGCTCGACCCGGAGTCCGGATCGTCGTGGACGACGGCACTGCGAGCGTGCGGCGCCGGTGAGGCGTTCCAGCGCGGTCGCGACCACCACTCGCCCGGACCGGACGACGCGGCGGCCTTCCTGCTCCTCGACGAGCACAGTCCCAGGTCGCTCCGCTTCCTCGCGCGGCGTGCCGACGAGTGCCTGGCCGACGTCGCCCCGTCGTGCATCGCCGACGAGGTGCGTGCCTTCGCAGACACCCGGGCGGGACTCGAGTCGGTGTCGGGCGACGCCGCCGTGCTCGCGGCGCGGGCCGCGGGGGAGCGGCTCGCCGCGGCGGCGGACCGGGTGGTGCAGGCCCTCGATGAACGCGTCTTCGCCGCGCCCGCAGCCGCTCGCTGAGCAGCGCCCGCGGCCGCCCGCTGAGCCGCGCCCACAGCCGCTCGCTGAGCCACGCCCGCAGCCGTACGCTGAGTGGGCACGACACGCCGCGACAGCCCGCCCGACGACCGGGCAGGACACGCCGCGGGGTTCCGCCGAGCGCGCGGAATCGGCCGCTCCGCAGCGCCGAGCGTGACTTTTTCCGCCCGCTCGGGCAGGCGAGACCCGCGCGGGCAGGCGAGACCGGCGCGGGGCGGGCGCGACCCGGCGCAGGGCGGACGGGAGGCGCGGGGCGGGCTGGACCCGCGCCTCCTGGCCGTCAGGCGGTCACGTCAGACGGCGCTGGACCGGTCGGCGACCGCCTCGTCGCGTTCCAGGTCCTGCCGGAGCGCCGCGCGCGAGGCGCGGGTCCCGACGACCGGCATCGCGTGCGTGATCGCCAGGTGCAGTCGTGTGTCCGCGTCGTACCGCACCCGGAACCGTTCGTACCGGATGAGCCAGACGAGCGCGATCGCCAGGGCCACGAACCCCGAGGCCGCGCCGACGGCGATGGCCCACCGGGGACCCCAGGCATCGGCGACGGCTCCGACGATCGGGGCGCCGATGGGGGTACCGCCCGCGAAGATCGCCATGTAGAGCGCCATCACGCGGCCGCGCATCGCGGGCTTCGTGGTGGTCTGCACCAGGGCGTTCGCGGTCGTCATGAACGTCAGCGACGCGAGTCCGACGAACACCAGCACGATCGCGAACGACCAGTACGTCGGTGCGACGGCCGCCGCGACGCACGCCAGTCCGAACCCGGCGGAGGCGATCACGAGCGTGCGCATCCGCGGGCGGTCCCGGCGTGCTGAGAGCAGGGCGCCGGCCACCGAGCCGATCGCCATCACCGAGTTGAGCAGGCCGAACTCGCCGGCCCCCTTGTGGAACTCGACGCGGGCCATCGTCGAGGTGAAGATCGGGAAGTTCACGCCGAAGGTGCCGACGACGAAGATCATGCAGAGCACGACGATGATGTCGGGTCGGGTGCGGACGTACCGGAAGCCCGCGAGGATCTGCCCCTTGCCCCGTTTCGCCCGGATCCGTTCGGCGAGCTGCGCCGGGTCGACGAAGCGCAGCGCGATGAGGACGGCCAGGAACGAGCCGGCGTTGATGACGAACACCCAGCCGGAGCCGATCGCCGCGATGAGCACACCGGCGACCGCGGGGCCGATGAGCCGGGCGGCGTTGAACGACGCGGAGTTGAGCGCCACGGCGTTGGCGACGTGTTCGCCCTGCACGACGTCGGACACGAAGGCCTGGCGGATCGGGGTGTCGAACGCGGCGACGATGCCGAGCGCGAGCGCGAACCCGTACAACGACCAGAGCGTGGCGGTGTCGGTGAGCACCATGATGCCGAGCCCCAGGCCGAGAGCGCCCATCAGCCCCTGCGTGAGCATGAGCATCTTCCGCCGGTCGAACCGGTCGGCGGCGAGTCCGGTGAGCGGGAGGAGCAGCAGCTGCGGACCGAACTGCAGCGCCATGGTGATGCCGACGGCGATGGCGTCGTTGTCGGACAGCTTCGTGAGGACGATCCAGTCCTGGGCGGTGCGCTGCATCCAGGTGCCGACGTTGGACACCAGGGCGCCGGCGAACCAGATGCGGTAGTTGCGGGCGGACAGGGAGCGGAACATGGCGGTCACTGCTGGGCCAGCCTCCTCATGATCTCGGTGGCGTCGGCCAGGGTGCGTCGTTCGGCCTCGGTGAGCTCGGCGAGCCTCGGGGTGAGCCAGCCGTCCCGACGGCGCCGGGTCTCCTCGACGAACGCGGCGCCGGCACCGGTCGCGCCGAGCAGGACCTTGCGGCGGTCGTCGCCGTGGTCGCCCTTCGAGACGAGGCCGCGCTCGACGAGGACGGCGATCGTCTTCGTCATCGACGGCGGGGTGACGCCGTCCTGCCGACTGAGTTCGGCGAGGGTCATCGGGCCGTCGCGGTGCAGTCGAGCGAGCGCGGAGAACTGGGCATCGCTGACGGTGGTGTCGGCCTTCTGCGCGCGGAGCGTGCGGGAGAGGCGGTTCACCGCGATGCGGAGGTCGGTGGCGTCGGTCACAGGTCGTTAGCCTAGCAAATTAGTTCAGCGAACGAACTGGTTTCCCGGGTGTATCGTGCTGATGACCAACAGGTGTTGTCGAGAGAGAAGGAATCATGTCCGAGTTCGAGGGCAAGGTCGCCATCGTCACCGGTGGCGGCAGCGGCATCGGTGCGGCCATCGCGAAGGAGCTCGCCGCGGCGGGCGCGTCGGTCGTCGTCACCGACATCCGGCTCGACGCCGCACAGCGGGTCGTGAGGTCGATCGAGGAGGCCGGCGGGACGGCGAGCGCGTTCGAGGCCAACTCCGCCGTCGCGGCCGACGACGAGCGCATGGTGCAGTTCGCCGTGGACACGTACGGCGCGCTGCACCTCGCCGTGAACAACGCCGGCATCGGCGCCGCACCGCAGCCCATCGGCGAGTACGACGTCGCCGCGTGGGACCGCGTGCGTGCGGTGGACCTCGACGGGGTGTTCTACGGCCTCCGCTACGAGATCCCGGCGATGCTCGCCTCCGGCGGTGGCGCGATCGTGAACATGGCGTCGGTGCTCGGGTCGGTCGGCATCGCGCAGAACGCCGCGTACGTCGCGTCGAAGCACGCGCTCGTCGGGCTCACGAAGGTGGCAGCCCTCGAGTACACGGCGCAGGGCGTCCGCACGAACGCGGTCGGCCCCGGCTTCATCGACACCCCGCTCGTGCGCGCGTCGCTCTCGCCGGAGGAGCTCAGCGCCCTCGAGGCCGAGCACGCCGCGAAGCGCCTCGGCACCGACAGCGAGGTCGCGGCCCTGGTGCTGTTCCTGCTGAGCGACAAGGCGTCCTTCATCAGCGGCAGCTACCACCTGGTCGACGGCGGCTACAGCGCCCACTGACCGCCCGCGCCCGCCCGCGCCTCGGCGCGCCTCGGCGCGCGCCGGTGCCTGGCGGAACCGGGCGTACCTACCGGAAACGGGCGTACCTGGTCGGAACTTCCGACCAGGTACGCCCGTTCCTGCTTCCCAGCGCGGGCGCCATGGGAAGGAACCGCCGACGGGAGGCGCGGCGTGGGCGAGCGGATCTGCGCACCCGAGCCGCGCCTCCTGTCCGTCAGCGGGGTGCGCCCGACGGCAGGATCGCGTCGTGGGGGAGCAGCGCGTGCACACCCCACGTGCGGTTCGCGACCTGCGTCACCCGCATGCTGACCGCCACGCTCGCCATGGCGAGCGCCTCGGCGCGGCCGATGCCGTGGAGTCCGGCGATCCAGTCGACCATCCGGTCGAGGGCGGTGGTCGTCGCGGTGTTGAGGTCCGCGTCGAAGCCGAGGGTGACCCGGCCGGCCGGTGTGTCGGCGTGCACGCCGGCGACGGGTGCCGCGTCGAGCAGCGAGAGCGTCATCGTGGTCGTCATGCCGCACTCGACCGCGGTGCCGGAGACCTCGCCGTCACCCTGGGCGGCGTGGCCGTCGCCGACGAAGAGGAGGGCGTCCGGCACCGTCACGGGCAGGTAGAGGGTGGAACCGGCGACGAGCTCGCGGCAGTCGACGTTGCCGCCGCCGGCCTCGCGGGGTGGGATCGTCGAGTGCTCGCCGGTGGGCTCCGGCGGGAGACCGACGACCCCGAGGAACGGTGCGGTGCGCACGCCGAGGCCGAGCTGGTTCACCGCCGTGCCGGCTGCCGGGTCGATGTCCCAGAGCAGCGGTCCGCGTGCCGTCGGGTCGGTCAGGCCGAGCGCCCGGTTCACCGGGGTGTCGACGCCGCCGGAGCCGGTGTACCCCCAGTCGTCCGGCACGAGCGCGTCGAACCGCACGGCCAGGACCGCCCCCGGCTGAGCCCCCGCGACGGCGATCGGGCCCACCAGGCAGTGCCCCCGGCGCGGGTCGACGAGGGTCGGGGCCTCGACCCCCGGGGCCGACTGGCGCTCGGTGTAGCCCGCGGCGCTCAGCGTCCGGACGGTCACGGTGTCGCCCGGTGCGACGGTCAGGACCGGGCGTCGCTCGGCGGTGAGGACGTCGATCGCGGTGTCGACGGTGGCGTCGAGGTGGTGGTGGGTCACCGCTCGATCATCGCAGGCGGTTCGCGGCGTCGGTCAGTGGAACTGCGGGATGGTCAGCCAGATGCCCAGGAGGACCGCGGCGATGCACACGGCGAAGCACACCACGGCTCCCGCCAGGGCGACCGGGGGCGTGTGCCCGGACCGCGGGGTCTCCTCGGAGTACCGGGTGCGCTCGCCGCCGGCGTCGACCGGCTGGCCGAGGCCGAGCAGCCGCAGGCCGAGCGTGTAGACGAGCACGATGCCCACCGCGGCCACGAACCCGACGCCGGCGACCAGGCCGATGCTCGTGAAGTCGATCTCCATCGTCGTGCCCCTCAGTTCGTCGCGCCGGCCGGCTGCGGCTCGGCCCGGTCGGTGGGTCCGGTCGATCCGGCCGCGACGTCGTCGCGGGAGATCGGCTTGCGCTTGGCGAGGAAGAAGAAGGTCAGCCCGCCGGCCAGGGCGAGCACCGCGACCAGGACGAGCCCGATGGTCGACGTCGACGCGACCCAGGTGGCGAGGGCGCCGACGACCGCGGCCGCGGGCAGCGTGATCACCCACGCGACGACGATGCGACCGACGACCGACCAGTGCACGTCGGCGAGCTTCTTGCCGAGGCCCGAGCCGATCACCGAGCCACTCGTGACGTGGGTGGTCGAGAGCGCGAAGCCGAGGTGCGACGACACGAGGATCGTGGCCGCCGAGCTGGTCTCCGCCGCGAAGCCCTGCGGCGACTGCACGTCGGAGATCTTCTTGCCGACGGTCTGCATGATCCGCCAGCCGCCCATGTAGGTGCCGAGGCCGATCGCCAGGCCGCACGCCAGGATCACCCAGAGTGCCGGTCCGGTCCCGGCGGACTGGTAGTTCGCGGCGATCAGGGTGAGCGTGATGACACCCATCGTCTTCTGGGCGTCGTTCGTGCCGTGCGCGAGCGAGACGAGCGACGCCGAGATCGTCTGGCCGTGCCGGAAGCCCGTCGCGGCACCGTGGGTGGTCGCGTTCTTCGTCAGCGTGTACGCGAGGTACGTCGCGACGAGGGCGATGACGCCCGCGATGACGGGGGAGAGCAGGGCCGGCAGGACGACCTTCGAGACGACCGTCGCCCAGTCGACCGAGTTCAGGCCCGCGCCGATGATCGACGCGCCGATGAGCCCGCCGAAGAGCGCGTGCGTCGAGGACGACGGCAGCCCGAAGTACCAGGTGGCGAGGTTCCACAGCACGGCGCCGACGAGTCCCGCGAAGATCATCGTCGGCGAGATGTGGATGCCGTCCTGCCCCTCGCGGATGATGCCCTGCGAGACGGTCTTCGCGACCTCGGTGGACAGGAACGCGCCGACCACGTTGAGGACGGCGGAGATGAGCACGGCGGTCCGGGGCTTCAGTGCTCCGGTGGCGACCGAGGTGGCCATGGCGTTCGCGGTGTCGTGGAAGCCGTTCGTGAAGTCGAACACGAGGGCCACCACGATCACCAGCACGACGGTGACGAGGACGTCCATGCGCGAGACGGTAGGCCCGCTCCGAGCCCACTGCGTGAACGCCGGGTGAACAGCGCGCGGGTGCGCCCGTCTGCGAGGATGCGGGTGTGCCCACGTTCTCCGCAGCCCGAGGCGATGCCTCGTTCACCGACGCGCACGGCGTCGAGATCGTCTACTCGACCTGGCGTGCGGCGCGACCGAAGGGGATCGTGCAGATCGCCCACGGCGTCGGTGAGCACGGGCTCCGCTACGAGCCGCTCGCGCAGGACCTCGTCCGCGCCGGCTGGACCGTGCACGCGAACGACCACCGTGGGCACGGTCGCACCGGGCTGGCGCAGTGGGACGGCGACCACGCGAAGCTCGGACGGCTCGGCCCCGGTGGACTCCGTGCGGCGATCGCGGCCGTCGAGCAGATGAGCGCCGTCGCGCGCGAGGACACCCCCGGCGTCCCGCTCGTACTGCTCGGACACTCGTGGGGCTCGCTCATGGCCCAGCGGATCGTGAACACCTCGTCGGGGTCGTACGACGGGGTCGTCCTGTCCGCGAGCGCGTACCGGCTGCCGGGGTGGATGAACAGCGGTGACCTGAACGCCCGGCACGCGGGTTCCGGCCCGACGAAGTTCGAGTGGTTGACACGCGACCGTTCCGTCATCGAGGCCGTCGCGGCCGACCCGCTCGCGGTCGAGGCGGACGTCATCGGGCTCTTCGGGCTCCGCGACGCCCTGCGGCTCCTCGGGGTCCCGCGTCGGGGGATCCCGCACGACCTGCCGATGCTGTTGCAGGTCGGCTCCGAGGACTCCCTCGGCGGACCACGCTCGGTCGAGCGGCTGGCGGACGCCTACCGGCGTCGCGGCGGACTCTCCGACGTCACCGTGCGGGTGTACGAGGGGGCCCGCCACGAGGTCTACAACGAGACGAACCGCGACGAGGTCGTCGCGGACCTGGTCAGGTGGCTGGACCGGGCGGTCGCGCGCACGGCCTGAGACGGTACCGGCTGTGGGGGGGGGGGGGGGGGGGGGCGCCGCCCCCCCCCCCCCGGCCGCCGCGGCGTAGGCTCGTCGTGTGCACGGTGAGTACAAGGTCCCGGGAGGCAAGCTGGTCGTCGTCGACCTCGAGGTCGTCGACGGGGTGATCGACCAGTTCCGGCTCGCCGGGGACTTCTTCCTCGAACCGGACGACGCCCTGCCGCTCATCGACGCCGCCGTGGACGGCCTGCCGGCCACGACCGACGCCGCGGGCATCGCCGCCGCCGTGCGGTCCGCCCTGCCGGAGGACGCCGTCCTGCTCGGCTTCACCCCCGAGTCCGTCGGGGTCGCGGTCCGCCGAGCCCTCTCGCGTGCGTCGACCTGGCGCGAGTACGACTGGGAGATCATCCACGAGGGACCGATCAGCCCGAACGAGCACCTCGCGCTCGACCAGGTGCTCACGGAAGAGGTCGGGGCAGGTCGCCGCGGGCCCACCCTGCGCATCTGGGAGTGGGACCAGCCGGCGGTCGTCATCGGGTCGTTCCAGTCCCTGAAGAACGAGGTCGACCCCGAGGGTGCGGCGAAGTACGGCGTCGAGGTCGTCCGTCGGATCTCCGGCGGCGGCGCGATGTTCATGGACGCCGGCGCGATCATCTCGTACTCGCTGTACGTGCCGACCGACCTCGTGCAGGGCATGACCTTCGCCGACTCCTACGCGTACCTCGACGAGTGGGTGATCGAGGCGCTGAAGTCCCTCGGCATCGAGGCGTACTACCAGCCGCTCAACGACATCTCGTCGACCAAGGGCAAGATCGGTGGCGCCGCGCAGAAGCGGCTCGGCACCGGGTCGCTGCTGCACCACGCCACCATGAGCTACGACATGGACGGCGAGAAGATGGTGCAGGTGCTGCGCATCGGCCGCGAGAAGATGAGCGACAAGGGCACCACGTCGGCCGCCAAGCGCGTCGACCCGCTGCGCTCCCAGACCGGGCTCACCCGCGCCGAGATCATCGACCGGCTCATCGCGACGTTCACGAAGCTGTACGGGGCGCACGAGGGGCACGTGACCGAGGACGAGCGTCGACGGGCACAGGAGCTCGTGGCGTCGAAGTTCGCCACGCGGGAGTGGCTCGAGCGCGTCCCCTGATCAGCGCTCCGCCGACGGGTCGTCGTCCTCGTCGTCTCCCGCTCCGTCGTCGGACTGGATCCCGGTCGCGATCGTCCGACCCACGCCGTCTGGGGTGAACGTGGTTCGCGCGAGCGGGGCGAAGGCCACCCACTCGCCTGCAGCTGTGTCGTCCTCCTCCTCGTCGTCATCGGGCTCACCGGTGTCCTCGGCGGAGCGCGTGCCGAGCAGCTTCCGGGTCAGGGCGCTCCGCTCGGTGAGCAGCGAGTCGAGGGCCGCACGCAGGTCGACGTCCGCGGGTTGCGCACCGCGCAGGGCCGCACCGAGGACGCTCCGCCGCATGAGCTCCTTGGCGAAGGAGCCCGTCGTGCCCTCGGCACGCTCGGCCGCCTCGGCGAGGGCGGCCTCGGAGAAGGGCAGCGAGCCGGCGTACCGGCGGAAGAGCCGGACGCGCTCGGGCAGGGCGGGGAGCGGGATCTCCACGGCGAGGTCGACCCGGCCGGGACGGTCCGCGAGGGCGCGTTCGAGCACGGACACCCGGTTCGTGGTCATCACGAAGGCGACGTCCGCGTCGCCGTCGAGCCCGTCGAGGGCGTCGAGCACTTCGAACAGCAGCGGCTGCGGGGAGCTGTGGCGTTCCATCGCGACGAGGTCGATGTCCTCCATCACGACGAGTGACGGCTGGAAGGTCCGGGCGATCTCGGCCGCGGCACCGATCGCCGCGATGCTCGAGCCGGTGAGCAGGATCGCGGTGACTCCGGTCGTCCGGGTGAGGAGGTGCCGGATCGTGAGCGTCTTGCCCGTCCCGGGAGGGCCGTAGAGGAGCACACCGCGCTTGAGGTGCTGTCCGGCCGCGAGGAGCGCCGCACGCTGCTCGCCGATCCCCACGACGTGGTCGACCACCTCGTCGAGCACACCCGCGCCGAGGACGACGTCGTCGGCGTCGACCCCGGGTCGGCGGAGGAACGTCGCCCCGGCATCGGACCCGTACTCGGACTGCACGAACGAGAGGACCTGCCCGCGCAGGACGCTCCGCTCGATCATGAGGGCACGGAGGCGGAGCAGGAACGCGGTGGCGGCGTCCTGGTCGGGGGAGAGGATCTCGAGGCTGGCGCGGCCACGGCCGTACTCCGGCTTGGCGGACCGCTGGACGACCGCGACCGGAGCGCCGTCGAAGGTGAGGAACCGGAGCCCGAACGACACGACCCGACGGGTGGTGTCGGCACCGGTGGCCCGGGTGGCGAAGCTCACGGGGCCGGGCGCCCACCGCATGTGCGGGTTCGCGATGAACTCGCTGACCGAGCTGTGGAACCGGCTGTCGTCGCCCGCGATGCCGACGAGGGCATCGGGGTCGGTGCCGGCGAGCTCCTCGAGGGCGATGTCGGCGTCGACGAGGCGGTGGTCGGGGAACTCCTCGGTGACCACGGGGACCGACTGCGGGTCGACGCCGAGGTGGGCGCCGATCCGTTCACCGATCGGTGTGGTCACCGCCTGCTGTTCCGCGGCGGCGAGTTCGTTCGCCTTCTCGATGTAGCGAGCGAACGCCCGCATGAGGTCCCGGTCTGCGTCGTCGAGCACGTCGCCATCCTGGCACGCAGCGCTGGAACGCGACCGGCCGCACGTCGTCGGTCGCACGTGGTCGGCCGCCCGGAGAGGGGGGTTCCGGGCGGCCGCAGGACCAGTGTGGGTGTCGTCCTGAAGAACGAGCCATGTGGATCGTGAGAATCCTCCGCGCGGCGGATGTCCCCTCCGGAACGCGCACGTAGCGTCGTGTGCGTGAACTGGTTGATCTTCCTGGGGGCGGTGGCCGCGGCGGCCGTCGTGATGTGGATCGCCGATCGCGTGGGGTGGATCGACCTGTCGAACAAGTCCACGCGGAGCGGCGGATCCGGCGGCGTGGTCTCGATGATGGACGAGGTGTTCGCGCCGACCCGTCACGAGACGCAAGCGGAGTACGAACGGCAGTCGCGCCTCCCGAAGGAGGCACCGACGCCGGCGGCCGACGACCACGACCTGCTGAGCGGCAGCGTCCTCATCAAGGTGCCGGCGGTGCGCAGCGCCGGTCGGCACGCGGTCCGGGCCGGCACGCACGACCGGACGTACTGAGCCCGGTCAGCGGGTCGTGAGCTCCTGGTAGTCCGGGTGCCGCTCGATCCACGCGGCGACGTAGCTGCACTGCGGGACGACCCGGCGCGACGATCCCGACCGGACGTCGTCGAGCGCGTGCTCCACGAGGATCGACGCGTGACCGCCACCACGGTGCGCGGGATCGACCTCGGTGTGCACGAACCGGATCTCGTCGTCGTCGACCTCGTACGCCGCGAAGCCGATGACCTCGCCGTCCTCGACGAGGGAGTACTGCTGCTTGTCGGTGTCGTTCCGCACCTCGGGTGTCGCCATGCGGCAGACGCTACGCCCCTCCCGAAGAAGGGTCTGTGAACCGGCTGGACGCTCGGGTACGGTCTGATCGTGCGCGACGAGTCGACCCCGCCCTTCCGGTTCCGGACGCCTCCCGGGTGGCCGACGCCGACCGCCGAGTGGGTGGAACTCCACCAGGCCGCCGAGCCCGCTCCGGGCTGGTCGCCCGCGCCGGAGGTCCCGTCCGCCCCCGCGGGGTGGCGCTTCTGGGAGCCGGTCCCGCGCTCGTTCCGGCGGTTCCTGCCGCCGGCGGCCCGTCGCCTGCGTGCCGTGCAGTGGATCGCCCTCGCCATGGCGGCGCTCTCGCTCGCCGCGGTCGTCGTCGTCGGTGCCCTCGGCGGTCCGGGCGCGGTCGCCCTGGTACCGCTGGTGGCCGGCGTCGCGGTGCTGGTGGTGGGTTCCGCGCGGCTCGGCGAGACCGCGGAACGGACCGCGGTCTCGATCCGGGACGATGCGGCCGCGTGGCGGAAGGCCGAGGTCCCGGTACGGGCGCGGGTCGCGTCCCCGGGACTCGACGACGACCGGGCGCTGGCGGCCTGGGAGGCCGCCGCGTGGGGGATGACGAGCGCACGGCCCTTCGCCACTGCGGACGACACCACCGCCTCGCCGGACCGGCCCGGGGTCCCTTCGCCGAACCGGCCCGGGGTCCCTTCGCCGCTGCGGCACCGCAGCCGGACCGTCGTCGCCGTCACGGCCGGAGCAGCGGCGCTCCTGCTCGTGGTCGGTGCGACGGCCGCCGTCGATCCCGTCGTGCGCGCCGTGCAGGACAGCGGGCAGACGCTCGCGGTCGGGCTCCAGGACACCGGGCCGGACGGCAGCGTCCCGGACGACGGCGCACCCGGCGGCGGTGCCACGGACGACGCCGCACCGGACGCGGGCGACCAGGAGCCGTGGACGTCCGACGACGGGACGGTCACCGCGTCGTTCATCGCCGACGACGAGACGTGGCAGGCGACCTGCGGAGCGATCGACTTCGCAGACGGCTGCTGGGCGTGGCAGATCGACGCCGAGTGCGACGGTCCCGCCGAGGTGACGGTCGGCTTCTCGGACACCGAGAGCGGGGACGACGTGCGCACCGACACCCGCACCGTCGTACTGACCTCCGGCACGCCGCTGATCCTCACCGAGCAGGGTTCCGAGGAGTGGGGCGGCATCCGCGACGTGACCTGCTCCGCCGCGCCGGACCAGCCCGTCGCGCTGACCCGCACGCCGCTCGACTCCGACGACGAGGACGCCGACGGGTCGTGGCCGGACGGCTGCGTCGACTACGGGTGTGCCGGGTGGGAGGTCACCGCGGACACGAGCTGCGCCTCGGCGACCGTCCAGTTCTCCGTCGACGAGGAGGTCGCCCAGGTGACCGGTCCGCACGACCTCGTCGTGACGACGGCACTGCACGCCGGCGAGCCGGTGGACGTCTGGGCCGGGGGCGCGTGGATGCCGGACGAGGACGCCCGCATCACCCGGGTGACCTGCGGCTGACCCGTCGCTCGGCGTGGACCACAATGGTCGGGTGCACAGCGGCGACGATCGGGGCCCGGACCGGGTGGTGCTCGGCGACAACCTCGACGTCCTGCCGACCCTGGCGGACGGGTCGTTCACGCTCGTCTACCTCGACCCGCCGTTCAACACCGGTCGGTACCAGCGTCGCCACGCGAGCGCGGCGGTGCGGGAGCGGTCGGCAGCGGTCGAGCCGTCGGCAACTGCCGAGCCGTCGGCAACTGCCGCGCCGGCCGCGGCCGATCGCCGTCGCGAGCGGGTGACGGGCTTCCGGGGGAGCTCGTACGAGCGGGTGCGCGGTGACCTGATGCGCTTCGACGACCGGTTCGAGGACTACTGGTCCTTCCTCGAACCCCGGCTGCTCGAGGCGTGGCGGCTCCTCGCCGACGACGGCACCCTCTACCTCCACCTCGACTACCGCGAGTCGCACTACGCCAAGGTCCTGCTCGACGCGCTCTTCGGCCGCGATGCCTTCCTCAACGAGATCGTCTGGGCGTACGACTTCGGTGCGAAGTCCCGGTCGCGGTGGCCCACGAAGCACGACACGATCCTCGTCTACGTGAAGGATCCGTCGCGGTACTGGTTCGACTCGGATGCGGTCGACCGCGAGCCGTACATGGCGCCGGGCCTCGTCACCCCCGAGAAGCGCGAGCGCGGGAAGCTCCCGACCGACGTCTGGTGGCACACGATCGTGTCGCCGACCGGCAAGGAGAAGACCGGCTACCCCACGCAGAAGCCAGAGGGGGTGCTGCGCCGGATCGTGCAGGCCTCGTCGCGCGAGGGGGACTGGGTGCTCGACTTCTTCGCCGGCAGCGGGACGACCGGAGCGGTGGCCCGGGCGCTCGGCCGGCGGTTCGTGCTGGTCGACGACAACCCGGTCGCGGTCGACGTGATGCGTCGGCGGCTGCCGGGGGCGGCGTTCGAGGTGGTCGGGTCGGAGGCCTCGGCCGGCTGACGCGTGTCGGCGCCGGTGGCGGTGGCGGTGGCGGTGTCGGTGGCGGTGGCGGTGTCGACTCGGAACGACGAGGTCGACGTCGTACGACATCGACCTCGTCGTTCCGAGTCGTCGGGCGCTGGCGCGGGTGGCGCCGCGTGGCCGGGTGCTACTCGGCGGAGTGGCGGCCGTGCCCGTGGGTGTCCGGACGGGAGGCGCGACTCGCCTCGCCGCCGTCGACCCGCGTCGTGTTCGTGGGCAGGTCCGCCAACCGTGTCGTGTCGGCCCGGTCGCTGGTCGCGTCCGGCACCGCGTCGACCGGGGTCGGCAGTGCGTGGGCGGCCCGGGTGCGGATCGTCCCGGTGGTGGTCGGCGGCTCGTCGACCGGGGCGGCGGCGGAGTGTGCGCCGTGGGTGGTCGCGTCGGGCAGCGGTGCGCGGGTGTCCTCGAGCGTGGCGGTCCGGGCAGAGCCGGTCGCCGGGCGGGGGGACGCGTCGGACCGGGCGGTGCCGGCGGAGGAGGCTGTGCCTCCGAGCTGACCGCTCCCGACGGCGGAACCGGCGGGACGGGGCTGGGACACGACGTCCGGCGAGGTCGGCACGACCGACGTCGAGCCGGTGTCCGGCGAGACCAGCGAGCCCGTCCGGGCCGCCGCGTGCTGGGCGTCCGTGGTCAGACGGTCCGCGTCGGCGCTCGCGCGCTCGTTGTCGGCGCGTTCGGTGTTCGCCTGCTCCTGCAGCGCCGAGACCTTGCGGAGCGGCGGCACGCGGAAGAACCAGGTGAGGACGAACGCGAGCAGGATCACGGCGAGGCCGACGTAGTACACGACCACGGCCGAGTCGCTGAACCCGACGAGGAACGGGCGGGTGAGCCGCTTGTCCGCGCCGTTCAGGAACGACGTGTCGCTCGTCGCGGAGCTGCTCGATGAGCTCGCACTCGAATCACCCTGCTTGAGCTGCTTGACGAGGGTCGGCGCGACCTCGTCCACGACGTTCTGACGCTGGTCGGCGTTGGAGTAGTCGACCTGCAGCGAGCCGTCCACGACCTCGGCACCGGCCTTCGAGGCGGCGGTCTCGAGCGCCTGCTGCTCGGCGGCGGGTGTCGCCGCGGCGACCTTCTCGGCGATGATCGAGTCGGCCGACACCGCGGGGACGGCACCGGCGGCGACCTGCTGCTGGACCGCTGCGGTGACCTGCTTCGTGACGGCGGCGTCCGCGGCCTGCTTCGCCTGGGTGGCACCCTCGTCGAGGCCGTCCTGGACCTTCTGCTGGACCGGGTCGACGATCTTGTTCCAGATCTGGTCCATCACGCCCTTGTTCGCTGACGCGTTCGCGACCGAGGGCGTGAGGGCAGCGTTCAGGGCGCTCTTCAGGTCGCCCTCGTTCTGCATCGCCGTCGTGATGTTGGTCGGCATGAGCGTGAACAGGACGGACAGCAGCACGGCCGTACCCATGGTGCCGCCGATCTGGCGGAAGAACGTGGCGGCACTGGTCGCGACGCCGATGTCCCGCGGGCTCACGGAGTTCTGCGCCGCGAGCGTCAGGGTCTGCATGAGCTGTCCGAGTCCGAGGCCGATGCCGAACATGCCGAGCATCAGGAACCACAGCGGACTGTCGGCGGTGAGGAACGTCAGGACCAGGAAGCCGACGGCGGTGAACGCCGTGCCGGTGATCGGGAAGACCTGGTAGTTGCCGGTCCGCGAGATGATCTGGCCGGAGGCGATCGACGAGATCATCAGGCCGAGGACCATCGGGAGCATCGAGAAGCCGGACTCGGTCGGCGTGACGCCCTTCACGATCTGCAGGTACAGCGGGATGGTGAGCATCGCGCCGAACATGCCGAAGCCGACGAGGACCGACAGCACCGCCGACATCGAGAAGACGCGGGAACCGAAGAGCTTGAGCGGCAGGATCGCGTCGTCGCCCATCGCACGCTCGACCAGGATGAACGCGACGAGTCCCACCGCGCCGATGCCGTAGCAGGCGAAGGCGCCGGGCGAGCTCCAGCCCCACTCGCGGCCCTGCTCGGCGATGAGGAGCAGGGGCACCAGCGTGACGATGACGAGCGTGGCGCCCCACCAGTCGATCCGAGGCTTGCCGCGGTCACCGAACTTCGGCAGGTGCAGGAACGTCAGCACCATGAAGAGCGCGATGATGCCGATCGGCACGTTGATCAGGAAGACCCAGCGCCAGCCGGCGACGAACAGCAGCTGGTCAGCCCCGGCGAACACACCGCCGACGAGCGGTCCGATGACGCTCGAGATACCGAAGACGGCGAGGAAGTAGCCCTGGTACTTGGCGCGCTCGCGGGGAGCGAGCATGTCGCCCATGATCGCGAGCGGCAGGGACATGAGACCGCCCGCGCCGAGGCCCTGCAGCGCGCGGAAGCCGGCGAGCATGAGCATCGAGGTCGAGAACGACGCGGCGAAGGACCCGACGATGAAGATGCCGATGGCCGTGAGGAACAGCGGACGGCGGCCGAAGATGTCGGAGAGCTTGCCGTAGATCGGCGTGGTGATCGTCGAGGCGATCAGGTAGGCCGTGGTGACCCAGGCCTGCTGGTCGAGCCCGTGCAGGTCGTCACCGATCGTGCGGATCGCGGTGCCGACGATGGTCTGGTCGAGGGCGCCGAGGAACATCCCCGCCATCAGGCCGTAGATGACCAGCAGGATCTGCCGGTGGTTCATCACGGTGTTCGACGACGTGGTGGGGGCCACGGGTGCGGTCGCGGTCTGGGTCATGTGCAGGGTCTCCCGGAAACTTTGCGCTGGCTGCAAAGTTACATCTGCCGCAAGGTGGTGGGTCGCGCCGGAACCGGTTCCTGAGTGGATCGGCAGCGTCGGCGCCGGTTTCGGGAGGTGTCCGTCGAGTTGAGGAGGCCCGACGCCGTCACAGTACGCCCGCGGGTGGAGGACGTCCGTCAGACTGCTGCGGCCGCCTGCTCGAGCGCCGCGCCGAACCGCTCGTCGACCTCGATCCGCATGGCGCCCGTCTCGTCGTCGAAGCCCGACACGGCGCTGACCTCGCCGTGGCGCGAGAAGTAGAGCAGCGGACTGAGCACTCCGCCGGGCGGTCCGTGCGCACCGTCGGCGAGCACCTGCACGACCAGGCCGGCGAGGGTCTGCACCGCGGTGATGCTCGACGCGTCACGGATGGGGACGGCGAGCAGGAGGTGTCGGTGCGGGACCGCGAACACGGTGCCGAAGCCGGCCGCGCCGAACAGCGCGGGCAGGTTCACGGCCTTCGAGGCCACGAACAGGGACTCGCCCTCGACGAGGAACACGCCCGGAGCGATCTCGGCGTGCTCGTCCACCGGCTCGTCGTCGGTGTTGAGCTGCCCGAGGGCGAAGAGCTCGTCGGTGCCGAGGGGCAGCCGGAGCAGCGTCGGACCCGACAGCGTGCTCACCATGGTGGGGTAGTCGACGCACAACCCGAGCACCAGACCGGGCGCGAACGGCCTGGCGTAGTCGAGATCGGTCGGGTCGGACGCGACACCGCTGTGCTCGGACAGGATCCGGAGCCGGATGCGCTGGCGCAGTTCGTCCGCGCTGAGGTCTTCGACCGCCGGCTCGCTGTACGCCTGGATCATGCGGTCGAAGTGCTCGGCCACCATGTCCGCCTGCACGGACGGGGACTCGCCGTGCACCTGCGACGCGAGGTTCTCGAGCAGGAAGACCCGGCCGTCGGTGCCGACCAGCCGTGGTTGCTCGCCGACCAGCGCCTCGACGGTGGTCTCCAAGCCCCGCTCGGCGAGGGCTCGTTGCGCCAGCGCGATGAGGGACGGGGCGTGTTCGTCACGCCCGTCGTCCTGCTTCCGGCCGAACCACCCCATCCGGTGGGACCTCAGGCCCCGAGTGCGGCGTCGACGATCTCCTTGGCCTCACGCTGCACCTGTTCGAGGTGCTCCTGTCCGACGAAGCTCTCGGCGTAGATCTTGTAGACGTCCTCGGTGCCGGAGGGCCGCGCTGCGAACCACGCCTTGTCGGTGACGACCTTCACGCCGCCGACGGCAGCGTCGTTGCCCGGCGCCTTCGACAGCTTCGCGGTGATCGGGTCACCGGCGAGTGTCTCGGCGGTGATGGCGTCGCCGTCGAGCTTCGACAGGCGGGCCTTCTGCTCCTTGGTCGCCGCGGCGTCGACGCGCTGGTAGACCGGAGCGCCGAAGCGCTCGGTCAGCTCGTCGTAGAGCTGCGACGGGGTCTTGCCGGTGACCGCGATGATCTCGGACGCCAGGAGCGCCAGGATGATGCCGTCCTTGTCGGTGGTCCAGGCGGTGCCGTCCATGCGGAGGAACGACGCACCTGCGGACTCTTCGCCGCCGAACGCCACGGACCCGTCGATGAGCCCCGGCACGAACCACTTGAAGCCGACCGGGACCTCCCACAGGCGACGCCCGAGGGACTCTGCGACGCGGTCGATGATGCTCGAGGACACGAGGGTCTTGCCGATCGCGGCGTCGTCGCGCCAGGCGGGCCGGTGCGCGTACAGGTACTCGATCGCGACCGCGAGGTAGTGGTTCGGGTTCATCAGGCCGCCGTCGGGCGTGACGATGCCGTGCCGGTCGGAGTCGGCGTCGTTGCCGGTCAGGACGTCGTACTCGTCCTTGCGCGCGACGACCGATGCCATGGCGCTCGGGCTGGACGGGTCCATCCGGATCTTGCCGTCCCAGTCGAGCGTCATGAAGGACCAGGTGGGGTCGACGTCGGGGTTGACCACCGTGAGGTCGAGCCCGTAGTGGTCGCGGATGCGGTTCCAGTACGGCAGGGACGCGCCACCGAGGGGGTCGGCGCCGATCGTGACGCCGGCACGCTTGATGGCGTCGATGTCGATGATGTTCGCCAGGTCGGCGACGTACGCGCCGAGGAAGTCGTAGCGGTCGGGCGACGCCTGCTCGGTGCGGCGCACCTCGGTGTTGCCGCCGGCGATGATCGCGTTCGCGCGGTCGGCGATCCAGCTCGTCGCGTCGCTGTCGGCCGGGCCGCCGTGCGGCGGGTTGTACTTGAAGCCGCCGTCGCGGGGCGGGTTGTGGCTCGGCGTGATGACGATGCCGTCCGCCGTGTCCGGGTTGCCGGCGCGGTTGTACGCGATGATCGCGTGGCTGAGCGCCGGGGTGGGGACGTAGCCGTTCTCGCTGTCGGCGAGGACGTGCACGCCGTTGGCGGCCAGCACCTCGAGCGCGGTGCGTTCCGCGGGGCCGGACAGTGCGTGCGTGTCACGACCGATGAACAGCGGTCCGTCGGTGCCCTGCGCGGTGCGGTACTCGACGATCCCCTGCGTGATCGCGGCGATGTGCGTGTCGTTGAACGCCGAGTCCAGCGAGGACCCGCGGTGGCCCGAGGTGCCGAAGACGACCTTCTGCTCGGGGACGGAGACGTCCGGGACCCGCTCGTGGTACGCGGCGATGAGGGCGTCGAGGTCGACGAGGTCGTCTGCAGTGGCAGGGGTGCCGGCGCGGTCGTTCATGCGTCCATCCTGGCATCGCACCGGTCGGCACGCCCAGGAACGTGACGCCTGTGGACGGCGGAGGTGCCTGTGGACGAGGAGCGAGCGGCCGTCCCACCGGGGAAGAAAGGGGGACTTCCCGGGGGGACGACCGCTCGCGGTCTGGGGGTGGCGTCAGGCCGTGCGGAACGAGCCCGTCGCGGTGCGCAGCGAGCCGGTGGCCGTGCGCGTCGAGGACGTCGCGGTGCCCGGACGGCGGAACTGCGTGTCGACGAACCGGCCGAGCGCGCGCCCGGTCCCGGTGCCGGTGAAGGTACCGATCGGGCGCCATGCGGCCTGGACCGCGTAGCCACCGAGCCCGTCGCGGTGTTCGAGGCCGGACACGTACGCGCCGCCCAGGGGGTTCTGACGGTTCTGCATGGATGCTCCTCGTCGTCGTGCCGAGGATCGTCGGTCACCGGGCCGGCGACCACGACGCCGTCGGCTGGAACCCCCACACTACGCGCTTCTTTTGCATGAAGCAAAAAAAGGATTGCTCAGGCGAGCCGCCCACATCGCTCAGGCGAGCCGCCCGGAGCGCTCAGGCCACCAGCTCGCAGAAGGTCCGACCCTCGGCCGTCCAGCTCTGCTTCGCGACGAGGCCGACTGCCTCGGCGTGGTCGAGCAGGGCGTCGACCCCGACCTCGGCCCACGGGAAGCCGGCGCTCTCGTGGCCGTCGGCATCCACCACGCGAGCGGTGTACACCCGGTCCGCGGTGTGGTCGACGTGGGTCTCGACGATGATCCTGCCGCCGTCGCGCACGATCTCGCGGCACCGGGCGAGCAGTGCCGCCGGGTCGCCGCCGATGCCGATGTTGCCGTCGATCACGAGCGCGGTGTCCCAGTGGCCCTCGTCGGGGACGGTGTCGAAGACCGACCCCTGGATCGCGGTGCCGCCGGAGCGTCGTGCGATCGCGACGGCGTCGGCGGAGACGTCCACGCCGAGGGACGGGATCCCGAGGGTGCGCGCGGCGACCAGCATCCGGCCGGGCCCGCACCCGATGTCGATCACCGGACCGTCGGCGCCGTCGAGGAGGGACCGGTCGATCCGGTCCGCCGC
This sequence comes from Curtobacterium sp. LFS084, assembly GCF_047977705.1. Taxonomy (NCBI): domain Bacteria; kingdom Bacillati; phylum Actinomycetota; class Actinomycetes; order Micrococcales; family Microbacteriaceae; genus Curtobacterium; species Curtobacterium sp. LFS084. The sequence goes on along the minus strand of NZ_JBFPFM010000005.1, from coordinate 115,385 downwards.
CGCACTCCAGCGGCCGACGTCGAGCGTCACCGCCCGGTCCGGTCGGGACGTGTCGGTGAGTCGGATCCGGCCGTCGGTGCGGAGGGCGCGAGCGTAGGGCTCGCCGCCGCCGGCGCCGAAGGAGACGGGTGCGTGCATGGTCATCGGAGGCTCCCCACCGTCTCGGCGTGCAGTGCGGTGGCGAACCCGGAGTCGGGCACGAGTGCCGCGACGCGCTCGGCGTCCGGCACGGTGTCGACGTCGAGCAGGACCCCGAGGGTGCCGACGTCGAGGCCGGCGTCCGTCAGGCGACGGAACTGGACCGCGCCGGTGTCGTCCTGGGACATCGGCACGCCGCGGAGGTGCGCGCCGTCCGGGTCCCGCAGGTAGAGGGACCAGAAGCCGCCGTCCTCGGCCGGACCGAACCAGGCGTCCCGCTCGGGGTCGTCGAAGACCGGGGCGAGGTCGGCCGGACCGACCTGCGGCGTGTCCATGCCGACGAGCAGGGTCGGGCCGTCCACCGCGTCGAACAGCGCACCGAGGCGCTCGTCGAGCCCGCCGGTCGTCTGGTGGATGACGTCGAAGCCCTCGGCGCCGTCCGGCAGCACCGTGCCGTCGTAGAAGAGCACCCGGCGGGCGGCCGGCAGGGCACGGACCGTCGCGAGCGTGTCGGCGAGGCTCGCGGCGGCGACGCGCGCGGCCCCCTCGGGGGTGAGTGCCGGCGTCAGACGGGTCTTCACCCGGCCCGGGAGGCACTCCTTCGCGACCACCGCGACGGTGATGTCGGACGTCGTCATGAGTGGACCTCCTCGGTCTCGACGGGACCGGCCACGTGGCGGACCGGAGCCGGGGCGACCACGGTGGGTCGCGCCTCCCGGCGGTACTCGCGCAGCAGACGCGACATGTCCTTGACGGCGTTGACGGTGCCGCGCAGCGTGCCCGTGACCTTGCTGTCGCCGATGCGCTGGGCGTAGCCGATGTCGGACTCGTCGACGCGCCACCCGGCGGCGTGCGCGGCGAGGACCATCTCGAGCGGGTAGCCGCTGCGGCGGTCGCGGAGGTCCAGTGCGACCAGGTCCTCGCGGCGCATCACCCGCATCGGGCCGAGGTCGCGGAGTCGGTAGCCGGTCGCGCGGCGCATCAGGACGGCGAGCACGCGGTTCGCGAAGCGGGCGTGCGGGGCCCATGCGCCCGGCGTCGTGGGGACGCGGCGTCCGAGCGCCAGGTCGGTGTGGCCCGTCGCCACGCGGTCGACGAGCGGGACGAGTTCGGCGGGGTCCATCGAGGCGTCGGCGTCGCAGAAGGCCACGTACTCGGCCGTGGCGGCGGCGACCCCGGCGGCGCAGGCCGACCCGAAGCCGCGGACCGGTTCGGTCACGACGAGGGCGCCGTGGGCACGAGCGACGTCGGCCGATCCGTCGGTGGAGCCGTTGTCGACGACGATCGCGCGGTAGCCACGCGGGAGCCGACCCAGGACCTCGGGGAGGGCGTCTGCCTCGTCGAGACAGGGGAGGATCACGTCGACGTTCATGTCGGCCATTCGGTGCGGGTCGACGGAACGACTGGTCGCGGGGTCTGCCGCGCGCGTCGGCGGTGTCGGGCGGTCGGTCTCGTCGGCCGGCTGTCGTTCCATACCGTCGACACAACACGAGATCGATCGGGGGGGTACAGGTTCGGCGTCCCCCGGTGGACGATCCGCGCACTCGCGAGGGTCGGGTACCCCCGGGTGGGGGACACGGCAGTCCGGAGTCCGGAGTCCGGCGGACGGGTGCGGGCGCGTCGACGTGGTGGCGAGGGCCTGGAGGCGGGGGGGGGGGGGGGGGGGGGGGGCCCCGGCCCGGCCCCCCCCGGGGGGGGGGGGGGGGGGGGGGGGGCGGGGCCCCCCCCCCCCCCCCCCCCCCCCCCCGCCTCCAGGCGGTCACGCGTCGTGCGCTCGCCGGCCTGCTCGCCGGCTCGCTCGCCCGCTCGCCGATCTGCTCGCCGAGCGGGCAAGAAACGTCCCGTTCGCGGCCGCGGTGCGGCCGGTTCCGCCCGCTCGACGAACGCGAGCGGCGAGTCGTGCCCGCTCGTCCGCGCCGCCCATGCAGCGCGTTCCGCCCGCACGGGGCGGGGCCGGCTACCGCACCGCCGCGCGCAGCGGCGCCGACTGGAACTCCCGCATGCCGCGCTCGAAGTCGACCTCGGCACGCCACCCGAGCTCGGCGGCGATCCGGTCCGACGACGCCGTGACGTGCCGGACGTCCCCGAGCCGGTACTCGCCGGTGACGACCGGCTGGGGACCCTCGGGCCCGGCGATCGCGGCGGCCATCTCCCCGATCGTGTGCACGATGCCGGACCCGACGTTGTACGCCCGGAACGTCTCGGCGGGCAGGTCCGCCGTCGCGGCGATCGATGCGGCGTTCGCCCCCGCGACGTCGTCGACGTGCACGAAGTCGCGCCGCTGGCGGCCGTCCTCGAAGACGCGCGGCGCCTCGCCACGGGCGAGTGCCGACCGGAACAGCGAGGCGACCCCGGCGTACGGGGTGTTCGCGGGCATGCCCGGACCGTAGACGTTGTGGTAGCGGAGCGCGATCGCCCGACCACCGGTCGCTCGCGACCACGAGGACGCGAGGTGCTCCTGCGCCACCTTCGTCTGCGCGTAGACGTTGCGCGGGTCGAGCGCTGCCGACTCGTCGATCAGCCCAGGCAGGAGCGGCTTGCCGTCCGGTCCGATCGGGTCGAACTCCCCGGCGTCGAGGTCGGCGCGACGACGGGCCGGCGGGCGCACGGGCTCGCCGGACGCCGTCGTGTAGGCGCCTTCGCCGTAGACGACCATCGAGCTGGCGACCACGAGGCGGCCGATGCCGTGGCGGTCCATGCCGGCGAGGACGTGGGCGGTGCCGGCGTCGTTCGACGAGACGTAGTCGGGGGCGTCCTGGAAGTCGACGCCCAGTCCGACCTTGGCGGCCTGGTGGCAGACCACGTCGACCCCGTCGAGGGCGGCGTCGAGGCTGATCCGGTCGCGGACGTCGCCGTGCACGAACTCGATGCCCTGCTGCTGGTGCGCGGTGACGATCTCCGCGGGGTCGCCGTGGACGTCGTCGCGGAGGGAGTCGAGCACGCGCACCTCGTGGCCGTCGGCCAGGGCACGGCGGACGATCGCGGACCCGATGAAGCCGGCGCCGCCGGTGACGAGCAGGCGGGTCACGCGGAGGCCTCCGTGGTCGCTGCTGCGGGGCGTGCGCTCGTCATCGCGCTCGCGCTCGCCGCGGCCGGGACGAGCTCCCGGGGGGTGTAGTCGTCCGGGATCGCCGCGACGATCGAACCGATCGCACGGACGATCACCTCGTTCGCCCGGGCCAGGCGCTCCATCACCATGCCGTGGGTGACCGGTGCCTCGCCGGTTCCGGCGGTGGCCTGCGCTTCTGCCTCGGCCTCGGACGGGGCCAGGCCAGCGTCGGCGTCGGTCACGAACGAGAGGTTCACCGTCCCGATGCCGAGCTCGGCCGCGAGGGGGACCTCGGGCGTCATCGTCATGTTGATCGTGTGGCCGCCGGCCTCGCGCATCCAGATGGACTCCGCACGCGTCGAGAACCGCGGCCCCTGGATCACCACGCACGTGCCCGTCGGGCGGAACGGTACGTCGAGGCGCTCGATCGCACCGATCGCGACGCGTCGCAGCGCAGGGTCGAACGGGTCCGCGAAGGACAGGTGCTGCACGGCGTCCTCGAAGAACGTGTCCGCTCGGCCCCATGTCCGGTCGATGAGCTGGTCGGTGACGACGAACGTCCCGGGGGCGTAGTCGGGGTGCAGGCCACCGACCGCGCTGGACGACACCACGGCACGGACGCCGAGCGAGCGCAGTGCCCACAGGTTCGCCCGGTGGTTGATGCGGTGCGGCGCCACGGAGTGCTCGCGGCCGTGCCGGGTGAGGAACGCCACCCGCTTGCCGGACATGGTCCCGATGCTGATCGGGCTCGACGTGGCGCCGAACGGGGTGTCGACGTCGACCTCGTCCGCGGTGCCGGGCTCGAACAGCTCGTAGAGTCCCGAACCGCCGATCACCCCGATGCCCACACGCGTCTCGTCCACAGCTCCGGTCGTGGTCACGTCGTTCTCCACAGGTCCTCCGAATGGTCCTCGGCGCGTTCTGCGCGCTCGTTACGCTACTGGGACCGCCCTCGGTCGAACCGGGAGCGGGCACACATCTCACCTGTTCGGAGGCGCACGTGCGAACGATCGGTCAGCACCGCGACGAGATCGCCGCCCTGGTCGCGCCGGTCCTGTCCGGCAGGCGTACGTCCGTCCCGGAGGCGCGGGACGTCGACGACCTCGCCACCGGTGCCGGCAGCGGGCGGGGGTACCGCGTGCTGGCACGTGCGGTCGTCGCACCCGTGCCGCTCCCACCGTTCGACAACAGCCAGATGGACGGCTTCGCCGTCCGCGCCGCCGACGCCGGTCGTGGGCTGCGGGTGGTCGAGCCCGTCCCCGCGGGGGTCGTCCCCGCTCCGCTGGACCCCGGGACCGCGGCGCCCATCATGACCGGAGCGCGGATCCCGGACGGCGCCGACGCGGTCTTCCCGGTCGAGGCGACGGGACCCGGCTCCTTCCCGGCCGTGCTGTCCCTGACCGAGGTCACGGTGCCGGACGACCTCGCCGCGGGGACGTTCGTGCGCGGGACCGGCACGGACCTCGCGCGCGGCGGCGGACTCGCACCGGCCGGCACCGCCGTGACGCCCGCACTGCTCGGCACGCTGGCGTCCGCCGGGGTCACCGCGGTCGACCTCGTGCGGCGGCTGCGGGTGCTCGTCGTCTCCACCGGGTCGGAGCTCCGCGGCGCCGGTGACGCCACGATCGGCGACGCGAACGGCATCGCCCTGCGGGCCGCCCTCGCCCAGGTCGGGGTCGAGACGCGGGCGGTCCGCGTGCCGGACGACGTCCCCGCGTTCACGGGTGCCCTCGACGAGGCGGTGGGGGACTGGGCCGACCTCGTCCTCACCACCGGCGGGATCAGCGCCGGCGCGTACGAGGTCGTGCGGCAGGCCCTCGAACCGCGTGGCCTCGTGGTCACCCCGGTCGCCGTGCAGCCCGGCGGCCCCCAGGCGTCCGGCACGGTCGAGCTCGCGGGCCGGGACGTGCCGGTGGTCTCGTTCCCGGGCAACCCCGTCTCGGCGCTCGTCTCGTTCGAGCTGTTCCTCCGGCCGCTCCTCGCCGAAGACGCCGGCCTGCCCGACGACCGGCCGGCGCAGGAGCTCCCCGCAGCCGAGTCGGCGACCTCGCCGTCCACCAAGCACCAGGTCCGCCGCGGCCGGGTCGAGGGCGGCCGCGTGCACTTCGTGGGCGGCCCGAGCTCCCACCTGCTCGCGCACTACGCCGCGGCCACGCACCTCGTCCACGTCCCGGTCGGCACCACCACCGTCGAACCCGGCGACCCCCTGACCGTCTGGAGCCTCCGTTGACCGGTGAACCGATGCCCGACCCGACCCCGCCCGGCGGTGACCTGTCGCACGTCCGCGCCGACGGCACCGCGCACATGGTCGACGTCTCCGAGAAGGACGTCACCGCACGCTCCGCCACCGCCACGGCGACGCTCGTCACCCGTCCCGACGTGGTCGCTCGCATCCTCGACGGGTCGCTCCCCAAGGGCGAGGTGATCGGCACCGCCCGGATCGCCGCGATCATGGCCGTGAAGAAGACCTCCGACCTGGTCCCGCTCTGCCACCCACTGCCGATCGCCGGGGTCGAGGTCGACATCACCGGGGCACAGGACCGCGTCATCGTCGAGGTGTCCGTGCGCACGACCTCACGGACGGGCGTCGAGATGGAAGCCCTCACCGGCGCGAGCATCGCGGCACTGACCGTGTACGACATGGTGAAGGCCGTCGACCGCGCGGCCGTGATCACGGACGTCCGGGTGCTCGAGAAGCACGGCGGGCGCTCCGGGGACTGGAGCAACCGATGACCTCGCAGCCGACACGGGGACGAGCGGCCGTGGTGGTGGTGTCCACCCAGGCCTCCGTCGACCCGGCCCTCGACCGGACCGGCCCCGTCATCGCGGGCTGGCTCCGCGAACGCGCCTTCACCGTGACGGAGCCGATCATCGTCCCCGACGGCGGCCCGATCGCCGAGACGGTGTCGGCCGAGCTCCTGTCGGACGCCCGGGTCGTCATCACCACGGGCGGCACCGGCGTCACCCCGACCGACCGCACGCCCGAGGCGATCGCGCCGCTCATCGACCTCGAGCTGCCCGGCCTCGCCGAGGAGATCCGCCGCCGTGGGCTCGCCGGCGCCGGCCCCACCGCGCTGCTGAGCCGGGGCGTCGCGGGGATCGCCGGTGGCACCCTGATCGTCGCGCTCCCCGGCTCGCGCGGTGGTGTCGCCGACGGGCTCGCGGTCCTCGACGGCCTGCTCGACCACGTCCTCGCCCAGGTCTCGGGCGAGGGCCACGCACCGCGGAGCGCCTCGTGAACGGCCCCGCCGACGCCCCCGAGCGCGTCGTCCTCGCCGACGTCGTCGACCGGTCCATCACCGTCGACGAGGTCGCCGCCGTCGTCGCCACCGACCAGGACGGCGCGGTCGTCACCTTCGCCGGAGTCGTCCGCGACCACGACGACGGCAAGGGGGTGACCGCCCTCGAGTACGAACGGCACCCGAGCGCCGGCGAGGTCATCGCCGAGGTGGCCCGGACGATCGCCGCCGCCCACCCCGAGGTCCGCATCGCGGTGCTGCACCGCGTCGGCGCGCTCGGCATCGGGGACGTGGCGCTCGCCGCAGCCGTGTCGTCGCCGCACCGTGCCGAGGCCTTCGCTGCCTGCGGGGCCCTCGTCGACCTCGTGAAGGAGCAGGTGCCCATCTGGAAGCACCAGCGGTTCACCGACGGTTCCGACGAGTGGGTCGCCGCCCTCTGATCCAACCCTGTGGGACTCCGCAGCTGACCGTTGCCGGATCGCAACCGCGCCACGCGTTCGGGGCGTAGCGCTGGTTCCGAGCGGATCCATAGAATCCGGGACCATGAGCGTGCTGCTGTACGGGGCCGGTGTGGTCCTGCTGGTCTTCGCCTTGATCGACATCCTCACCAAGGGCGACGACCAGGTCCGTGGACTCCCGAAGTTCGCGTGGGTGCTCCTCGTGGTCCTCGTGCCCGTGGTCGGCAGCATCGTGTGGTTCGCCGTCGGGCACGACTGGGCCCCCGGTGACCGGAACCACGGACGGTACATCGAGCCGAACCGCCACGAGGACCGGTACGCCACGCTCGGTGACGCGCGCAGCGCCCACGGTGACAAGCGCGTGAGTGGCACGGAGCAGGAACTCGCCGAGCTCGAGCGCGAGATCGAGTACTGGGAGGCCCAGGCGCGCCTCAAGCGGGCGAAGGAAGCCGCGGGCGAGAGCGACGTCGCGCCGTCGAGCTGACGAGCGCGTCCGGTCGGCGTCGCACGGTCCGGCGGCCGGTGCGTGGTGCGTCGGCCGGTGCGCGGTCCGGCGGCCGGTGCGAGGAGCGTCGGCCGGTGCGTGGTCCGGCGGGCGGTGCGTCGGCCGGTGCGAGGTGCGTCGGCCGGTGCGTGGTGCGTCGGCCGGTGCGTGGTGCGTCGGCCGGTGCGTGGTGCGTCGGCCGGTGCGTGGTGCGTCGGCCGGTGCGAGGTTAACCGCTTCGTGCGGTGTTACAAGCTCGCACCGAGCGGGCAGCGCCGCACCCGGTAGACAACGCTGCACGGTGCGCATCGGGCGGTGCCGCCTTCCGAGCCGGAACGGTGCGCTCCTGGCCGCGCCGCGCGCGACGCGGGCCGGTGTGGGGGAGGTGGGGTGCGCCTCCTGGGCGTCGCACGGTGCGAGGTGCGTCGGCCGGTGCGAGGTTGACCGCTTCGTGCGGCGTTACAAGCTCGCACCGAGCGGGCAGCGCCGCACCCGCTGAGCAACCCCGCACCGTGCGCGCCCGCGCTGCACCGCCACCCCAGCACCGCCGCCCCGGCCCCACAGATCCCGCTGAGCAACCCCGCACCGTGCGCGCCCGCGCTGCACCGCCACCCCGCACCGACCACCCCGCACCATGCGTGCCCGCGCTGCCCCGCCACCCCGCACCGTGCGTGCCCGCGCTCCCTCACCGCCCCCGCACCGACCACCCCGCTGCGCCGCCTACCCTTGACGGGTGGCTCATCTCCTCGGCGCCGAGAACCTCCATCTCGAGTTCCCCACCAAGGTCGTCTTCGACAACGTCACCCTCGGCATCGACGAGGGTGACCGCATCGGCGTCGTCGGCCGGAACGGCGACGGCAAGTCGACCCTCCTCGCCCTGCTGGCCCAGCGCCTCGAGCCGGACGGCGGCCGCGTCACGCACCGCCGCGGGCTGACCGTCGGCTACCTCGACCAGCGCGACATCCTGCCGGCGGGGGAGACCGTCGGCACCGTCGTCGTCGGCGACCTGGCCGAGCACGAGTGGGCGGGCGACCCGAAGATCCGCGACATCATCGGCGGCCTCGTGTCGGACATCCCGTGGGACGTCTCGGTGGACGAGCTGAGCGGTGGGCAGCGGCGTCGCGTGGCGCTCGCGCGGCTGCTGGTCGGCGACTGGGACGTGCTGTTCCTCGACGAGCCGACGAACCACCTCGACGTCGAGGGCATCCAGTGGCTCGCGGAGCACATCAACCGCCGGTGGTCGGCGAACCAGGGCGGCATGGTGGTCGTGACGCACGACCGCTGGTTCCTCGACGCCGTGTCGACCGACACGTGGGAGGTCCACGACGGCGTCGTCGACCCCTTCGAGGGCGGCTACGCGGCGTACATCCTGCAGCGCGTCGAGCGCGACCGGCAGGCCGCCGCGAGCGAGCAGCGCCGGCAGAACCTCGCCCGCAAGGAGCTCGCGTGGCTCCGCCGCGGCGCCCCGGCCCGTACGAGCAAGCCGAAGTTCCGCATCGACGCGGCGAACGCCCTCATCGACGACGTGCCGCCGATCCGCGACACGGTCGCCCTCGCGAAGACGGCCACCGCGCGCCTCGGCAAGGACGTCGTCGACCTGCTCGACGTCAGCGTCTCGTTCGACGGCACCGAGATCCTGGACCGCATCGAGTGGCGGATCGCACCGGGGGAGCGCACCGGCATCCTCGGTCCGAACGGTGCCGGCAAGTCGACCCTGCTGAGTCTCGTGTCCGGACGGCTCCAGCCCACGAACGGCCGCGTGAAGACGGGCAAGACCGTGCAGGTCGCGGTGCTCGACCAGCAGCTCGCCGACCTCGCGCAGTTCGCCGACGACCGTGTGCGCGAGGTCGTCGCCCGCAAGAAGACGAGCTACGTCGCCGACGGCAAGGAGATGACGCCGTCCCAGCTGCTCGAACGCCTCGGCTTCACGTCGGCGCAGCTGTCGACGCCGGTCAAGGACCTGAGCGGTGGGCAGAAGCGCCGCCTGCAGCTCATGCTCATCCTGCTCGACGAGCCGAACGTGCTCATCCTCGACGAGCCCACCAACGACCTCGACACCGACATGCTCGCCGCCATGGAGGACCTGCTCGACACCTGGCCGGGCACACTGCTGGTCGTCTCCCACGACCGGTACCTGCTCGAGCGCGTCACGGACCAGCAGTACGCCGTCCTCGGCGGCCACCTGCGGCACCTGCCGGGTGGCGTCGACGAGTACATGCGACTCCGTGCAGCCGGCACCGGTGGCGGGACCGCCTCTGCGGCTGCCGCCGCGTCAGCCGGGAGGCCCGACACCGCAGGCGGGACCGGCTCGGCCGGTCCCGTGGCCGGGTCCACGGCGTCGACCGGTCCCGGCGCGTCCGCTGCGGCCGCCTCCAGCCTGTCCGGCGCAGAGCGGCGGACCGCCGAGAAGGAGATGTCGGCGCTCGACCGGAAGATCGCGAAGGTCGGGGACGACCGGAAGAAGCTGCTCGACCAGTTCGCGACGCACGACCAGGCGGACTACGCGGGCCTCGGGGAGCTCCAGGCGAAGCTGGCGGCGCACGAGGCCGAGATCGAGCAGCTCGAGGAGCGCTGGCTCGAGGTCGCGGAGCAGCTCGGGGTCTGAGACGGTCTACTCGGCCGGCTGTGCCTCCGACGGTGCACCGCCGCCGGGGTTCGCGACGACCTCCCACAGGTGGCCGTCCGGGTCCTGGAAGAAGCCGGACCACATCCCCCACGGGCGCGTGTACGGCGGCGCGAGCATCGTGGCGCCGGCGGCCCGGGCCCGGTCGAGGAACGCCTCGGCGTCGGCCTGGCTCTCGACGAAGTGCCCGATCGTCGCCGCGGGGCCGTCGGCGAGGTCGACACCCGAGTCCTTCACCATGTCGTCGCGGCCGTAGACGCTGACGATGAGCCCGTCGTCGAGGGTGAACATCGCCGTCGTGCCGCCCGCCTCGGTCTCGGTCGACGGGTACTCGGTGCCGATGATCCCGCTGCCCTCGATGCCGAGCAGTGCGCGGTAGAACGCCGCCGATCGTGCGACGTCGGCGACGGCCAGGGTGATCGCGTGCATGGGCCGGAGACTACGCCCGGTCTCGCCGCGGGGACGGCTCAGTCCCCGAGGCCCAGGATGAGCCGACGGAGCAGTCCGGCGAGCTGGTCCTGCTCGTCGTCGGAGACCCCGGCCAGGATGTCCCGCTCGGCCGTCAGCAGGTCGGCGATCGCTGCGTCCACGGCGACCCGGCCCTTCGCCGTCAACGAGACGAGGATGCCCCGGCCGTCCTTCGGGTCCGTGCGCCGGCCGACCAGCCCGCGCGCCGCGAGCCGGTCCACCCGGTTCGTCATGGTGCCGCTCGACACCAGCGTCTGCTGCAGCAGTGACTTCGGGCTCAGTTCGTACGGCTCGCCCGCCCGCCGCAGCGCCGAGAGGACGTCGAACTCCCACGGCTCCATGGCACCGGCGTCGAACGCGGCACGTCGGGCACGGTCGAGGTGCCGCGCGAGCCGGTCCACGCGGGACAGGACCTCGAGCGGACCGAAGTCCAGGTCGGCGCGCTCGCGACCCCACGCCGCGACGATGCGGTCGACCTCGTCCTCATGCGGCATCTGACCATCTTGGCGGAAGCCGGGGCTGCACGACCAGTCGCCGCGTCATGGGAGGATGGTCTGGCGCCTCCGTGCGCGTTCCGCCTTGGTGTAATGGCAGCACGACGGCCTTTGGTGCCGTTAGGTCCGGGTTCGAATCCTGGAGGCGGAGCTCGGGGGTGATCCGAGTTTTCGGCGTTCGGGTTGAGACTTTTCACGGCTGGGGAGCTCGGCGGCCCCGGAAGTCGGGTTGGGCGCCCCGGGGATGAACTGCGAGACGTCGAACGCGACTGCACCCCTAGGCCGAAGGTGCTCTGCGCCAACGGCAGAACCCCGGCCCGAAGAACGGGCAGGGGGTACCGCGGCCGGGGCGACCGTCAGGAGGTTCGATGTTCAGTTCGGAGCGAGCAGTGCTCTATGCGATGAGTCTGAGTTGCTCTATCTCCGCAAGTCGGTTGAACGGGTTTCGGCGATCGTGCTCTTCGACCGTGAGGCTGTCGAGGCCGGGCTCGAAGAGCGCGGCGCTCGAGCGGTTCATGCGGTTCATTCCCCGGAGAGCGAGGCGGGCCTTGAGCCAGTCGGTCATGCGGGAGATGTTGGCGCTCGCTGCTGCCATGGCGCCGGCCATCTCGACGATCCAGGGGCCACGCATGCGTCGCTTCATGGGAACTCCGAGCGCCTCGCGGTCCGCGTCCTTGAGACACGAATTACCGTTCTCGACGTTGTTGCGCTTGCCGAACCAGGCGCGCCACACGTCGGACTTGTACTCGTACTCCTGACCGTACTTGAGGTGGTTCTGGTTCTTGACGCCGTTCTTGTCGCTGAGAACCCCGGGGACTTTCACGGTCTTGCCTGGGATGACAACGTCGATCCAGGTGTCGGACTCTGCGTCGTAGACCTTCGGGTCGGTGAACTCCGGGTAGGAGTACTGGCGCGCGCCGGTGGCGTCGTAACCGCTACGGGGGATGAGCCGGTAGCGGGAACGCTCCTTACGGCGCTGACGGAGAAGCGCGTGAGCTTCGTCTCGAAGCTTGGAGCGCTACTCTGAGTGTTCTCATAGGATCACTGTTCAGGGGGCGGAGGGCTCCCAACAGATGATCGAGGGGGAGACAGTGTCTCGAGCGGGAAGAACTGTGGGCATGGCAGGAGTGGGGCTGCTGTCTGCTGCTGCGATGCTGGGGACGTCGGCGGTGGCGCACGCTGACGAACGGCCCACGGATGCATTGGCCGTTATCGCCTCTGTCGCGCCGGAGGTCCTCGACGCGGCCGCTGACACGTCCGAGTCCGGGAGTGAGGCTGCAACCTTCGCCGCGGGCGATGTTGAAGTCAGCGTCCCAACGGACGCTGCTGATGGAGCTGCGCTCCGCACCAGCGACCGCGAGTTGACGGTGTCGCTGCCCTTCGCGGACCAGGCAGCAGACGCGGTCGTTGCGAGTACCGGGGTGGCGACCTTCGACAATAACAACTCGTCAACCACGACTTCGGTGGTGCGGGAGGACGGCAGTTTGCAGATCCTGACCGTCATCGAAGACGCTGCAGCGCCGACCCGGTACGACTACGACTTGTCCGTGCCGGCAGGTGGAGCCATCACGGTCCGCGATGATGGCGTGGTCCTCATCACTGACGAGACGGGCGAGTTCGCCGGCACCGTTACACCCGCGTGGGCGAAGGATGCGACCGGGGAGCCGGTGGCAACCCGGTACGAGGTGCACGGGAACACGTTGACGCAGGTGGTTGAGCACGACGCGGCTACGCAGTACCCGGTGGTGGCCGATCCGTGGCTCGGGATCACCTTGTTCAAGAGCTTCAAGCGTGACACCTACCACGGGGACTACCGCTACAGCGCTTGGGTCACCGGGCCCGGCGCGATCGTTCTCAGCGGTGGCGGTGGCGTCGGAGGCTACGCGGCAGGCCAGGCTGTGTTCCGCGGTTCCGGGTGGGACGAGTGGAAGAAGAAGTGGCCCGCAATCACGAACAAGGCCACCCTGCAGCAGCAGTACAACTGCCACGTCGCTGCAAGCGTCTACGGGTTGCCGTTCACTCAGGACTACAACCTCGAACGGTACCGGGCGAACCGCGCGAACTGGGTCTCCGGCGTCGCATCGCACCGCTGCAACTGGTAGCCACCGAACATCCTTTTCGACGGGAGACTGAGCATATGAAGAAGTTCGTCATCGGATCCGCTATCGCCGCCGGTCTTGGCGTGCTGATCACCATTGGGTTCCTCATCGCAATGGGCGTCGACTACCGCATGCAGGAAAACAGTGGTATCGAGCCGGGATACACACCGGACGTCATCGTCGGCGGGTTCGAAGCTGGCCTGTGGTTGTTCGGGATCGGCCTCGCCGCCTTCATCGTCAGCAGCATCGTCGCGATCATCCAGCGTCGAAACGAGCGTGCCTCCTCATCAGCACCATCGCACTGACGGAGTGTCGCAAGCAGCACAGCGCCCCGGTCGGAAACGGCCGGGGCGCTGTCGTGTCCGCAGGCCGGCCTGTCTCGGCCAACGATCGGCTACCGAACGAGCGCTTGCGCTGGTGGGTTAGCGCTTGTCCTGATTGCGGAGGCTCCACACACCGAGATACAGCGACCAGGGCATCATCACGACCAGCGGCAGCCAGGAGCCGATCCGGCCAGTGTTGATGATCAGGTTCAGGAGCCCCAGGGCAAGCATGAGCGCGGCAGCGACCAGCTCGCCCGGCACCTCGGTGCCCACGTGGCGACGACCGCGAGCGGATCGAACGCCGAGTGGCTCCGCTCGATCGGCGCGGACGAGGTCATCGACTACCGGACGGAGGACTTCGCCGAGCGCCTGTCCGACTTCGACGTCGTGGTCGACACCGTCGGCGGGAAGAACCTCGAGCGTTCCCTCACGGTCCTCCGTCGTGGCGGCACCGCCGTCAGCATCGTCGGACCGCCCGACCCGACCTTCGCCGCGGCCGCCGGGCTGAACCCGGTGCTCCGGACGGTGATCGGCGTCATCAGCGCTGCGATCCGACGACGGGCGCGACGACTCGGAGTCGACTACTCGTTCCTCTTCATGCGCGCATCCGGTCCGCAGCTGTCGGAGATCGCCGACCTCGTCGACGCCGGCATCATCCGTCCGGTCGTGGGCCGGGTCTTCCCCTTCGCCGAGACCCCTGCGGCGGTCGAGGCAGCCCGTCGCGGTGGCACCCGCGGCAAGGTCGTCGTCTCCATCGTCGAGTGAGGATCGGAGCCGACCGTCGACCCGCCCGACACGCAGGTCACGGACCGGTCGGCGTCGGATCTCCCGGCACGTCGGAACCGCTCCATCCGGACCGGAGCTTCTCGATCTCGGGGATGACCCCGAGGAGACGGTGCTCCGTCGCGGTCCGGTCGGCGATCTCGAGGTGGACTCCGGCGTCGCCGGAGCGCCCGGTGAGGTGCAACGCGTGGGCGAGCTCGAGGTGTGCGCGAGCGAGGCCGTCGGGGAACTGCGCCGCCGTCGCCTCCTCGATCACCCCGGGCATGGTCTCGAGCGCGTACGCCGGCTGCCCGTCGCGGTTGAGGACCTTCGCGAGGAGGGCCCTCGTGTTCACGCCGGTCACGAGGACGAGGTTCGGCGGGACCGAACCGCTGCGGCGTTCGAGGAGCCCGAGGACGTCCTCGTAGTGCCGGGCCGCGCCGGCGAGGTCGCCGGTGTGCATCAGGAAGTTGGCGATCATCGCGAGCACCTGGGTGGTGCCCTCCTCGTCGCCGGCGCGCGTGAGGTGCTCCATGGCGCGGCTCGCCTCGCGCAGCGCGGCGTCGTGGTCGAGGAGGCGTCCGTGCGCCCAGGCGAGGTAGAACGACGCCCATCCCCGTTCCTTGTCGTCGTCGGTCCGGTCCGCCGCGGCGACGGCGCGTCGGGCGTCGCGCAGGGCGGCGTCGAACTCGCCCTGGGTGAGGTGGAGCCACGCGGCGTAGCCCCGGTGCACGGCGACGTCCCGGTCGGTACCGGATCGCTCGGCGGCGTCGGCCGACGTGAGGAACAGGATCCGCCAGAGGTCCCACGCGGGCCAGGTGTCGGAGAACCAGTGCAGGGCTTCGGCGACGTCGAGCACGAGCCGGTCCTCGCCGAGCGCGAAGGCCTGGGTCGCCGCGCTCGCCCACTGCGGGCCCTCGATGCGCAACCACGTTCGAGCCTGTTCGGCGGAGTCGAAGTGGCGTCCGGGGGCGGCGGGATCCGGCTCGCGGTCGGGTTCGAACCACAGTCCGGCGTTCTGCGCGGTGGCGAGCACCCAGTGCCGGAGCGCCCGCCGCTGCCGTGCGGTGGCCGGCTCGTCGCGTCGCGAGAGTGCCGCGGCGAACAGCCGGACGAGGTCGTGGAGCTGGTAGCGGTTCCCGCCGCGGGCCTCGACCAGTCCGAGGTCGGTGAGCTCGTCGAGGCGCTCGGCGGTCTCGTCGACGTCGGCGGCCTCGTCGACGTCGGCGGACGCTGCCGCTGCGGCGAGGTCCGCGTCGAACGTGGCGCCGTCGATGAGCGCGAGGCTGCGGAACAGGTGCTGTGACGCGGCATCGGTGTGGCCGTAGGAGAGCGTCAGGGCCGGCTCGACGGCGAGGTCGCCGGCGACCAGCGCGCGGAGGGGATCGCGCCGCGCGGTCATCGTGTCGAGGAAGTCCCGGACGGTCGAGCGGGGCTGCGCGGCGACGCGGTTCGCGGCGATCCGGAGCGCCAACGGGAGGTCACCGCACGCGCTGGCGAGGGCATCCGCATCGGCGTCGGTGCGTTGCGACGCGGGCACGATCCGACCGATCAGCTGCACGCTCTCGGCGCGGTCGAGCGGTTCGAGGGTGACACGGTGCACGTTCACGAGGCCGGCGAGGCTGCGGCGGGACGTGACGACGACCACGGTGTTCGTCGCGGCGAGCACGGGACGGACCTGCTCCTCGTTCGCAGCGTTGTCCAGGACCACGGCGATCCGCTCCCGAGCCGTGATGCGTCGCCACTCGGTGATGGCCGCGTCGAGTGTCGCGATGTCGCGGATCTCCGACGTCTGCGCAATGAGCGACTGGAGCACGTCGAGGGGCGACAGGGGGAGCGAGTGCATGCCGTTCAGGTCGACGAAGGCGCGCTTGCCGGTGTCGTACCCGTGCCGGCTCAGCGCCTCGAGGGCGAGGGTCGTCTTGCCGACACCGGCGGGCCCGCAGATGACGAGGATCGGCGCAGCGAGGTCAGTGGCGGGACGACCGAGGAACTCGGCGACAGCTCGCATCACGTCGGGTCGACCGGTGAAGTCCGTCACCAGTGCGGGCGCGAGCATCGCGGAGCGGAGCGAGCCGTCAGCCGCGATGCGCGGCGCGCGCGCCAGACGGAGCATCGCCTGCTGCTCGTGTTCGGGGAGCCCGAGCGCGTCGATGAGGGCGGTGAGGGTCCGTCGTTGTGGCGCCGCGCTGATGCCACGCTCGATGTTGCTGATGGTCCGGTCGCTGATCCCGGACGCGTGCGCGAGCGCTTCGAGCGTGAGGCCCGCCGTGAGTCGGTGGCGTCGGAACCGCACACCGAGCGGGTCAGTCATCGGGATCTGTGTCGACGCGGGGTTTCTTCATGCTTTCTTCCTGGTGTCGGGTCCCCGGGTTGCCGTTCCATGAGGTGCAACACCATGGTGCCTGACCGTCCGATCAGAAGCGAGCGGACCGCACCATCGGGGAGGGGACCACACCATGCCATCGCCCACCATCATCCTCGTGCACGGCGCCTTCGCCGACGCCGCCAGCTGGGCCCCGGTCACCCGGGAGCTCCTCGACCGCGGCCACACCGTCATCGTGCCGCCGGTCTACAACCGCAGCCTCGCCGATGACGCCGCCTCCATCCGCGCCGTCGCCGAGGCGGTCGACGGTCCCGTGGTCCTCGCCGGGCACTCCTACGGCGGGGCGGTCGTCACGGTGGCGGGTGCCGCCGAGAACGTCGTCGGACTCGTCTTCGTCGCCGGGTACGTCCTCGAGGAGGGCGAGAGCCTCGGACAGCTGCAGGGCGGCTTCCCGGATTCCGACCTCGCCGCGAACCTCGTGTACACGCCCTACCCGATCGCCGGGGCGGACGACGGCACCGACGTGTCCGTGAAGATCGACGCGTTCCCGCCGGTCTTCGCCGAGGGCGTCGATCCGGGAACCGCGGCGGTCCTCGCGGTGTCGCAGCGCCCGCTGAGCGGTGCGGCGTTCGGCGAACCGGCATCGGTCGCCGCCTGGAAGACCACGCCGGGGTGGGGCATCGTCTCGGCGGACGACCACACGATCAACCCCGACGTCGAACGGTTCGGCTACGAGCGCGCCGGCCTCCGCGGCGTCGTCGAGCTGCCCGCTCCGCACCTGGTGATGCACACCCACCCGGCGGACGTCGCCGACGTCATCGAGACCGCCGTCCGCGAGACCGCCGGCGAACGCGACTGACGACCGAGCACCCACACACCACCACGATCGAACACAGGGAGACGACCATGGGATACGTGACCACCGACGACGGTGCAGAGATCTACTTCAAGGACTGGGGGGACCCCGACGCGCAGCCGATCGTGTTCCACCACGGCTGGCCGCTGTCCTCGGACGACTGGGACGCGCAGATGCTGTACTTCCTGGCCGAGGGCTACCGCGTCATCGCCAGCGACCGTCGGGGCCATGGCCGCTCGTCGCAGATCGGGACCGGGCACGACATGGACCACTACGCGAGCGACGTCTCCGCCGTGGTCGAACACCTCGACCTGCACGACGCGATCCACATCGGCCACTCCACCGGCGGTGGTCAGGTCGCCCGCTACGTCGCCCGGTACGGCCAGCCGCAGGGCCGGGTCGCCAAGGCCGTCCTCGTCGCGGCGGTGCCGCCGCTCATGGTCAAGACCGAGGCAAACCCCGACGGCACCGACATCTCGGTCTTCGACGGGTTCCGCGAGGCGCTCGCCGCCAACCGTGCCGAGTTCTTCCAGGCCGTCGCCTCCGGTCCGTTCTACGGCTTCAACCGCGACGGCGTCACGCCGTCCGAGCCGGTGATCGCCAACTGGTGGCGTCAGGGCATGACGGGCAGCGCCCTCGCGCACCTCGAGGGCATCAAGGCCTTCTCGGAGACCGACCAGACCGAGGACCTGCGCGCCATCACCGTTCCCGTCCTCGTCCTGCAGGGCGACGACGACCAGGTCGTGCCGTACGAAGACGCCTCGCTCAAGCAGGCGGAGCTCCTCAGCGACGCGACGCTCAAGATCTACGAGGGGTACCCGCACGGCATGCTGACGACCCACGCCGACGTCGTCAACCCGGACATCCTCGCGTTCCTCCGGAGCTGAGCCCACCGACGCTGCGGACGCAGCGTACGGGACGCCAGGCGCGGTGCGGGTGAGCCGATCGGCTCACCCGCAGCGCGCCTCCCGTCCCAGACGCGGCGACGGGGCGCACCGGCGACTACGTTCGGGCAGGTGAACGACGAGCGACGCAGGGAACTGGGCGACAGCGACGCCCCGGTCGAGGACGAGATCCACGAGTCGTTCACCGCGATCGTCGAGGAGGGTGCCGAGCGGCTCCAGCGCACCACACGGGTGGTGCTCACGACGGGCTTCGCCGGCGGCCTCGAGATCGGGCTTGGTGTCATGGGCTACCTCGCGGTGCTGCACGAGACCGACAGCCACCTGCTCGCCGGTCTCGCGTTCAGCGTCGGACTCATCGCCCTCTACCTCGCGCACAGCGAGCTCTTCACCGAGAACTTCCTGCTGCCCATCACGGCGTTGATCGCTCGCGAGGGCACGGTCGGACAGCTGGTCCGGCTGTGGGTCGGCACCCTGCTCAGCAACCTCGCCGGTGGGTGGCTGTTCATGTGGCTCGTCGTCCAGGCGTTCCCGCAGTGGCACACGGTGCTCGAGGAGTCCGCCCGGCACTACGTCGACGCGCCGTTCGGCCTGCAGACCGCCGTGCTCGCGGTGATCGGCGGCAGCACGATCACCCTCGTGACACGGATGCAGCAGGGGACGGACTCCGATCCGGCCAAGATCGTCGCCGCCGTCGTCGGTGGCTTCCTGCTCTCGGGGCTGCAGCTCTTCCACTCGATCCTCGACTCGCTGCTCGTGTTCGGGGCGATCCAGGCCGGGTCGTCCATCACGTACGGTCAGTGGCTCGCGTGGTTCGGGTACACGCTCCTGTTCAACGTGATCGGCGGCGTGGTCCTGGTGACCGCGCTGCGGCTCGTGCGCACGGCGGACCTCCTGCAGCGTCGACGTCACGACGGCACCGGCACCGGCACCGCGAGCTGACAGCGGGATCGCACGCCGAGCCGTCAGGACGACGGTTCGGCCGCACGCCGAGCCGTCAGGACGACGGTTCGGCGGCCCGTGGGATCGGCAGGGCGATCTCGACGTCCGGGTCGCCCTCGCGCGCGGCTCGGATCATGGAGTTGGCCGTCGCGGCGAGCGGGACCGCGAAGAACCCGCCGGCGATCCCGCCGACCGTGGTGCCGGCGATCACGGCGACGAGCACCGCGAGCGGGTGGACCGCGACGACCGAGCCGGTCAGGAACGGGTGCAGGACCTGCCCTTCGAGCTGCTGCACCAGGACGACGATGCCGAGCATCACCAGGGCGACGACCCAGCCCTTGAAGAGCAGCGCGAGCAGGACCGCCACCGCTCCGGCCGCGAACGCCCCGACCACCGGGATGAACGCGCCGACGAACACGACGACGCCGATCGGTCCGGCGAGCGGCACGCCCAGGAGGAACGCGCCGAGGGCGATCCCGATCGCATCGGTCGCGGCGATGACGACCTGCACCCGGATGAAGTGCGTGAGCGTCGTCCAACCGGCCTCGCTCGCCACGTGCAGACGGTGCTGTGCTCGCCGCGGGAACAGCGACACGATCCAGTCCCACATGTGCCGGCCACCGGTGAGGGCGAAGATCGTGACGAACGTCACGATGAACAGGCCCTCACCGAGGTGCAACAGGGTGGCGCCGGCGACCGCGATGCCCTGCTGCAGTTCGGCGCTGTGCTGCTCGATGAACGTCCTCGCGTCGGTCGAGATCGTGTCGAGGTCGACCGACGGCAGTCCGAACGGCGGGTGCCGCAGCAGGTCCTGGACCGTACCGATCAGCGCGACGCTCCGCCGCTCGAGGTCGGGCAGTTGCTCGTTGACCCGCCACACGACGAGGAAGACCAGGAACGCGATCCCGGCGACGAGGGTCAGCAACGCGGCCGTGATCGCGAGCCACTTCGGGACGCCGTGCCGTTGCAGGAGCGCACTGAAGGGGACCAGCAGTGCCGCGACGACGAGCCCGATGAGCAGCGGGACGACGACGTTGGCGAGCGTGAACGCGACGTACCCGGCGAGTCCGATGGCGGCCGCGATGACGAGGAGCCGACCGGCGAAGACCGCCCCGGCGCGGAGGCCGGACGACGTCGGGCCGTCGGTGGTGGAGGGTGTGGTCATGCGCGGTCTCTCGCTCGGGGGTCGTGGGCAGTGCCATGATCCGCCGGGGCTGCTGGACGCGGTCCAACCCGATCAGCGCCGGTCGCCCGTGCGCCCTCGGCTCGGCAGCCGTCGCGGGACGAGTGCGATGTTCCCGAACCGCCCCGGGTCCTGGAACGCCTCCTGCGCGGCGACGATGTCGTCCAGTGGGAACGTCGCGGCGAGCAGTGGCCGGATCTCGTCGTGCTCGACGGCGGAGACGACCTGTGGGAACACGCCGTCGTCCCAGGTCGTCGTGCCGATCAGCCGGAGGTCGTCGAGGTACAGCCTCCGCAGATCGAGCTCGACCACGGGGCCGGCGATCGCACCGGAGGTGACGTAGGTGCCGCCGGGGACGAGCCGGCCGAGGACGTCGCCGAACCCGGGGCCCGCGACGTTGTCGACCGCGACGTCGACCCGCTCGCCGTCCATCGCCTCGGCGAGGTCGACGTTCCGGTCGATCACCTCGGTGACGCCGAGCGCACGCAGCCGGTCGTGCTTCGCCGGGCTCGCGACCGCGATGACCCGCGCACCCCGACGGAGCGCCAGCTGGACCGCGGCGGAGCCGACACCGCCGGAGGCTCCGGTCACCAGGACCCGTGTCCCCGCGCCGACGCCGCTCCGTTCGAGCATGTTCTCGGCGGTGCCGGAGGAACACGGGATCGTGGCGAGCTCGGCGTCCGACCACCCGGATGTCACGGGGAACACCTCGCTGACGGGCACCGCCACGTACTCGGCGAAGGCGCCGTCGCGGTCGGAACCCAGCCATCGAACCACCCCGTCCGTCAGGCCGGTCATGCAGGACCGGACGAGGACCCGTTGCCCGAGCAGCTGCTCGGATCCGGCCGACCCCGCTTCGACCACGGTGCCGCAGCAGTCGGCGCCCTGGATCAGCGGGAACGGCGAGGGTCCGGCGTAGCCACCGGACCCTCCGTCCGCGAGCGGTGCCGCGCTGCCGGTGCCGTCGCGGACCGAGGAGCTGTACCAGCCGATCCGGGTGTTGATGTCGGTGTTGTTCACACCGGCGGCGGCCACGCGGACCAGGACGTCGCCCGGTCCGACGGCCGGCACGGGAACGCGTCGATGCTCGAGCCGTTCGACGCCGCCGATCCCCGTGGTGACCACCGCCGTCATCATCCGGGTGTGCGTTGCGTCCGTCATCAGGCCGGTCCGAGCCGGGTGTCGTAGCGGACGAAGACCACGGTTCGTCCGTCGACCTCGCCCGTGTACTCGCCGACGTGCCCCGCCACACGTCCTCGCAGGTCCGTCGCCGACGCGCTGTGGAGCGCTGCGGAGGCCCTCGCGGTCACGTCCGCCGAGGACGCGCCCGCCAGTGCGGGGACGTCGGACCCGACGGGGAGACGGACGAGCGCTGCCGCGTACGACCCGTCCCGGGACGCCGAGGACCGGATGCGGACCGTCCCGTCGGGGAAGTGCACGCCGGTGCGCTGTTCGACCGTCGACAGTGGGGTGGCCCGGCAGAGGCCGATCCGTGCGCATTCACCGAGCGGACCCGGCCGGTTGGCGTGCCACGTGATCGCGGCGACTCCGGAGGCGACGACCGCGAACAGCAGCGCGACGAGTGCGACCAGCGCCAAGAGCTGCGTCGGAGCGGAGAGGGTGCGGCCGGTCGCACGCGTGGACGGGAGCGCCGCGATGCCCGGACGTGGTCGGTGCACCGCCGCGTCGAGCCGCGGCCCGACCGCGTCGGTGGCACGGACCGGGTCGGGTGCCGCCGGCGGGTGCTCCCCGTCGAACGGGGTCACGGTGAGGGACGGGTCGTCGCGGAACCGCCCGGAGACGACGGCACGGGCGCGAGCTTCCATCTCGGTCACCGCTTCGAGATCGAGCCGGTCGGATCCCTGTCTGATGCGGAAGGTCGGCATCCCTCCAGCCTGCCCGGTCCCCGGGCGGCACGGGCGCCCGTCGGCCGGACCGTTGCGCGATCGGAATGCCGCGCCGTCCGCGGAGACGGACGGGAGGCGCGGTGCCAGCCGGTACCGCGCCTCCAGTCCGCCTGTGGTCGCGTCAGCGACCGCCCGTCGCGTCCTCGTCCTCGCGCGCGGTCGCGACGTCGAGTCGGGGATCGAGCGCCGGATCCGGGGAGACCGCCTCGGTGTGGATCGGCGGGTCCGGCTCGAGCGCGACGTCCGGACGGGCCTGGCGATCGGACCGCCCGCGTTCATCCGACGAGCGAGCGGGTCGCAGCCGGTGGCGCAGCGCCTGCCACGGTCGGCCGATCCCGGTGTGGACGCCGCGGTCGGCGGGGCCGTCGACCTCGAGGCCGTAGTACTCGCCCACGCGTTCGAGCAGGAGCGCCCGTTCGGCGCGGTCGTACGCGCGTCGTTCGCGGGTGAAGGCGATGACCGTGGACCAGCAGGTGAGCAGGAGGACGATGCTGAACGGCAGCGCCGTGGTGATCGCGGCCGTCTTCAGGGCGTTGAGCCCTCCGGTCAGCAGCAGGGCGACGGCGAGCAGTGCCGAGACGCCGGCGAAGAAGACCCGGAGCCAGTTCTTCGGCTCGATGTCACCGCCGGACGCGATCATCGCCATCACGAGCGAACCCGAGTCCGACGAGGTCACGAAGAAGACGCCGATGAGCAGGATCGCGCCGAAGGTCAGGACGGTGCCTGCAGGCAGGTCGCTGAGCAGGGTGAAGAGCGACCCCTCGACGTCGACCGACCCGTCGGCCCCGATCAGACCGCCGCCGTTCATCTGCCGGTGGATGGCCGCGCCACCGAGCACGGCGAACCACAGCATCGTCAGCGCGGTCGGGACGAGCAGGACACCGAAGACGAACTGCCGCACGGTGCGGCCCTTCGAGATGCGGGCGATGAAGATGCCCACGAACGGCGCCCAGGACATCCACCAGCCCCAGTAGAACGTGGTCCAGGCCGCCTGCCACGCCTCACCGGCAGCGCCCTGCTGCGCGCTCACCGTGAACGAGAGCCCGACGAGGTCCTGCAGGTACGCGCCGATCGACTGGACGAAGTCGCGCAGGAGGTACTGCGTCGGCCCCACGATGAGGATGAAGAGCAGCAGCGCCGCCGCGAGCAGGAGGTTGAAGTTCGACAGGATCTTCATCCCCTTCGTCACGCCCGTGACGAGGGAGACGATCGTCAGGGCGGTGATCACTGCGATGATGGCGAGCTGGCTGATGGTGCTGCTCTCGGCGATCCCGGCGCTCTCGAGTCCGGCACCGATCTGGATCACGCCGAGCCCGAGCGACGTCGCGACGCCGAACAGGGTGCCGACCAGAGCGATGACGTCGATGAGGTTGCCCCATCCGCCCTTCACCCGTGCGCCGAGGAGCGGTTCGAGGGCCCACCGGATCGACACGGGGCGGCCACGGCGGTGGATCGCGTACGCGAGGGCGAGGCCCAGGACGACGTAGATCGCCCACGCGTGCAGGCCCCAGTGCAGGAAGGTCTGGGTCATGGCCTGCTGGGCGAGGGACGCCTCGTCGCCGGTGACGCCCGGGCGCGGGTCCGCGAAGTGGCTGAGCGGTTCGGACACCCCGTAGAACACGAGGCCGATGCCCATGCCGGCGGCGAACAGCAGCGCGAACCAGGAGCCGGTCGAGAACTCGGGTTCGTCCTGGTCCTTGCCGAGCTTGATGTCGCCGAACCGGCTGAAGCCGACGAAGACCGAGAAACCGACGAAGAACGCGGCGATGAGCACGTAGTACCAGCTGAAGTTCCGGACGATGCCGTCCTGCAGGGCCGAGAACGCCGCTTCGGCCGACGACGGGGCGATGAGCGTCCACGCGACGAAGGCGAGCACGATGACGGCGGCAGGCCAGAACACCCAGGTCTTGAGTCGTGGGGTCGTCGTGGGTGGGTCGGTCGTTGCCATGCACCCATCGTGCCCGCGGACGAGCCTGTACGACCGCTCAGTCCCAGATCATCCGCGCACCGGGCGGAGCGCGTCCGCGTGCGGATGCCCGACCTCGGGACGCCGGACCGGCACCGCACGGGGACCCGCCGACGATCGCCGGACCGCCCGGACGACCGGCACGATCCGGAACCCGCCGAGCGCGAGGGTCCGGAGCGCCTTGCCGGTCCGGACGACCAACCCCCTGAGGTCGCGGACCGGTCCGCCGGACACGCTCATCACGAGGGACCGGTCGAGCACCACCCGCCAGGCCGGATCGAACTGGACGGACAGGTCGACGTCGTCGTGCACCCGGGGGTCCGTGCGGTGCACGCGCGACCGCACCGCGAGCCACGCGACCCGCCGCATGACCATGTTCGAACCGAAGAGCGGCGGCTGCCAGAGCGCCGCGCCCATCAGGGCGAAGTACGCGCGCATGTACGCGATGCGCCAGAACGCGCGCTCCAGCCGGCCGAGCCCGCGGAACTCGCCCGGCCCCGTGACGGCGACGACCAGGTCGTCGTCGAAGTGCCGGAGTGCTCGCTCGAGCCAGTCGGGGTCCGGGCGGGAGTCCGCGTCGAGCCGGGCGACCAGGGTCCCCGTCGCCTGGTCGTACCCCCGCGCAGCCGCGGCGGCGATCGCCCGGACGGGTTCGTGCAGCACGAGCGCGCCCGACCGGGTGGCGACGGCCACGCTGTCGTCGGCGCTGCCGTTGTCGACGACGATCACCTCGTCGGGTGCCCGGGTCTGCCGAGCCAGCGCCTCCAGGCACGAGCGGAGCTCGTCCGCGTCGTCGAGACACGGCACGACGACGGAGACGGTGTCCGGAGGGGGCATGGGACCAGCCAACCAGGGCGTGCTCCGCCCGCTCCCGGGCTCCGTGGTCGCGACGCGAGTGCGGAGCGACGGCCGTGACGGGACGGACTGGAGGGACGGTGCGGGTCCGCACCGCGCCTCCCGTGGGTCGTCGGCACCGTCCGCGAGAGGATGGGCGGGTGCGCACCGCGACCAGCCTGCTCGACGCCCTCGTCCGACACGTCGACGCCTCGGGCTTCGCCGCCCACGGTCTGCACGTCCTGGTCGGCGACGACACCGCCGAGCACCACTGGACGCCCGACGTCCGGCGCGAGGTGCACTCGGTCGCGAAGGGGATCGCGGTCCTCGCCACGGGGATCGCCGCCGACGACGGGCTGGTCGACGTCGACGCGCCCGTGTCGGTCTCGCTCCCCGACGTCCGGTACGGCCCGGGGACGGACGCGGTCACCCTGCGCCACCTGCTGACCATGACGAGCGGCGTCGACATGCCGTGGTCGTCGACCGAGCTGCACGACTGGCCGGACCTCGCGCTGGAGTTCCTCGGGCGACCGTCACGCGGTCGCGTGTTCCAGTACGCGAACGCCAGCACCTACACGGCGATGCGGGTGCTCGAGACGCACGTCGGCGACGTCGGCACGTTCGTGTCCCGTCGCCTGTTCGACCCGCTCGGCATCCACGACGTCTCTTGGGCCCGCTGTGCGAACGGCCACGTCGCCGGGGGCGAGGGGCTCGCGATGCGCACCGGTGAGCTCGCTCGGATCGGGCGGCTCGTCCGCGACCGCGGCGAACACGACGGCCGTCTGGTCGTGGGTGCCCGCTGGTGCGACGCGATGCACACCGACTGGGTCGAGCGCGACGGCACGGGGCCGGGCTACGAGCGGTACGCGATGGCGGGGTGGGACGGCCCCGGGCGGCTCTGGCGGCTGCACGGCGCGTACGGGCAGATGCTGCTCTTCGACGGGGACACGGTGGTGACCGTCACGGCCGACGACCACCTCGGCGCGGACGCGTTCGCCGGGGCGGTCGCGGACGAGCTGGAGCGTCAGGGGCCGACCGGCACCTGACGGCCGGGCGTCAGCGCCGACGTCGCGTGGACAGCAGCCCGCCGAACACCAGCACCACCGCCACGCAGAAGACGATCAGTCCCGCGGGGTCGAAGCCGTCGAAGTTCATCGTTCCTCCCGATGTGTCGCCCCGACACTACGACCGCGTCGCTCGACGCGTGCGGTGACCCGGGTCCGTCCGCATTCCGGGTCGCACAGGGTCGTCCGGTCTGCGCATCCGGTCCCGCCGGCGTGCGCATGTGCGCGCGCTGCGAGCGCCCGGGCCGCGCTGGTGCGATGATGATCCGCGGCCGTCGCCCCGACGGTGAGGACGCCGTCGCCGGACGGCGAGGAGACGGAAGTGACGAGCGTGACCGAGACCCGCTCTCAGACCCCGACGACCGAGACCACCGACGACGCCGGAACGCACGGCCCAGCGAAGGGCATCGCCGCCCTCGCCCTGGCCGCGCTCGGTGTCGTCTTCGGCGACATCGGCACGAGCCCGCTGTACGCGTTGCGCACCGTGTTCACGATCGACGGCGGCATCGTGCAGGCGAACCAGGAGGACGTCTACGGGGTGATCTCGATGATGTTCTGGAGCATCACGGTCATCGTGTCGATCAAGTACGTCCTCGTGCTCATGCGCGCCGACAACAACGGCGAGGGCGGGGTCATGGCGCTCGCCGCGCTGGCCCGGCGGCTGTACGCCAAGCGGCGCGGGGGAGCGACGATCTTCCTCGTCATCGGGATCGTCGGCGTCTCGCTCTTCTACGGTGACTCGGTCATCACCCCGGCCGTGTCCGTGCTCTCCGCCGTCGAGGGCCTGCAGACGGCGGCCCCCTCGGTGGAACACCTCATCGTGCCGATCGCCGCGGTCATCCTCGTGCTGCTGTTCGCGGTGCAGCGGTTCGGCACCGGCAAGGTCGGCAACCTGTTCGGCCCGGTCATGCTGCTCTGGTTCGTCGTCATCGCCGCTGCCGGCGTCCCGCACATCCTGGCGCACCCGGGTGTCCTGCAGGGCCTCTCGCCCACCTGGGCCATCGCCTTCCTCATCGCCCACCCGTACATCACGTTCGTCGCGATGGGTGCGGTCGTGCTCGTGATCACCGGAGCCGAGGCCCTCTACGCCGACATGGGCCACTTCGGTCGGAAGCCGATCATGCGGGCCTGGTTCTTCGTCGTGTTCCCGGCGCTCGTGCTGAACTACCTCGGCCAGGCGTCGCTCGTGCTGAACCAGCCGGGGGCGGCGAAGGACCCGTTCTTCCTGCTGTTCCCGAGCGCGCTGCAGATCCCCGTCGTGATCCTCGCGACGATGGCGACCGTCATCGCCAGCCAGGCCGTCATCTCCGGGGCGTTCTCGCTGAGCCGCCAGGCCGTGCAGCTCGGCCTCCTGCCGCCCCTGACCATCCGCCAGACCTCACGGCAGGAGGGCGGGCAGATCTACCTGCCGGCCGTCAACCTCCTGCTGTTCATCGGGGTGCTGGCCGTGATGCTCGCGTTCCGGTCCTCGGCGAGCCTCGCCACCGCCTACGGGGTGTCCGTCACCGGTGCGCTCGTCGTCGACACGCTCCTGCTGCTCCTCGTGGTGAAGCCGCTCTGGCAGTGGAAGACGTGGAAGCTCGTCGTCGCCGCGATCGCCTTCGGCGGACTCGAGCTGACGTTCCTCGCCGGCAACCTGTCGAAGATCCTGCACGGCGGGTGGGTCCCGCTCCTCATCGCCCTCGCGGTGATCACGCTGATGACCACCTGGCGCCGCGGTCGGCAGCTCGTGCAGGAGGAGCGCAAGGAGCGCGAGGGGTCCCTCGCCGACTTCATCGAGAAGATCAACACGAAGGGCATCCCGCGCGTGCGGGGCGTCGCGATCTTCCCGCACCCGAACAAGGAGACGACCCCGCTCGCGCTCCGGGCGAACGTCGAGCACAACCACGTCGTGCACCGGACCGTGGTCATCGTGTCCGTCATCACCGCGAACGTGCCCCACGTCCCGCACGCCAAGGCCTTCTTCCGCGACGACCTCGGGTACGAGGACGACGGCATCGACCACATCACGATCAAGTTCGGGTTCTCGGACGACCAGGACCTGCCGAAGGCACTGCACGCCGCGTGCCTGGCCGAGGTGCTCGAGATCGATCCGGACGAGATCGCGAACGCGTCGTACTTCATCTCGCGGGGTGCCCTGCGACCGATGCCGGGGAACCGCGGGATGGTGAGCTGGCGGAAGAAGCTCTTCGTCGGGCTGGCGCACAACGCGGCCGACCCGGCTGCCCGCTTCGGCCTGCCGGCGGAACGCACCGTGACGATGGGCAGCGACGTCGAGATCTGACGACCGTCGCGCGTGACCGGTCGACGGACGGGAGGCGCGGGGCCCGCTGGCCCCGCGCCTCCCGTTCGTGTGTCCGGCGTGGTCCCGTGCCCCCTGCTCGGGGGATCCGAGCAGGGGTAGACGGGTACGTCGGGTACAGCGAATCTGGGTGCCGGGGCATCCAGACCGGGAATCGGCTAACCGCCGGACGCTGACGCCCGATACTCCAACGCACAAGCACCTCGGCCATCGCACCACACGCCCGTCCCACACAGGAGGCAGTTCGCATGCGGTCCCCGTCAGTCGTCGTCGCCGCGCTCTCGATCGCTCTCGTCGCGGCCACCAGCCTCGCCGCCGGAGCTCCGGCCGGCGCAGCAGCGCTCCCCGCCTCGTCCAGGGCGACCGCCACCGTGCCCGACGGCCGGGCGATCCCGAAGACGAACGTCGTGTCGAACGGCCGGACGTGGAAGCAGACCTTCCGCACCGGCTTCGACAGCTACGTCCCGGTCGGGAAGTTCGCGTCGAAGTACCCGAAGATCGGTCTCTACGACGGGTTCAAGGACACCACCGGCAAGGGGAAGTACGCACCGTCGAAGGTCCTGAGCGTCAAGGACGGGGTGCTCGACTTCGCCCTCCACACCGAGAAGGGCCAGCCCCTCGTCGCGGCGATCATGCCCGACGGGTACGCGCCCCACACGACCGGCCGGGTGTCCATCCGGTACAAGACGACGAAGACGCAGGGCTACAAGTTCTCCACGATCCTCTGGCCGTCGAGCGACGACTGGAACGAGGGCGAGATCGACTGGCCGGAGGCCGACCTCGGTGCCCGGCCCCGCCCGGCGTCGGCGGTCCCCGGCAGCTGGTCGCCCCTCGGCATGCGGTTCGAGCCGGGCAAGGAGGCCTTCGCCCCGACGGACAGCACGGGGTGGCACGTGGCCACGACCGAGTGGGACAAGGGCATCGTGCGGTTCTACTGGGACGGCAAGCTCGTCTCCTCGACCACGAAGGCGGTGCCGAAGACGGCCTTCCGCGTGACGCTGCAGGCGGAGACGACGACGAACGGCGGGAAGATCCCGGCCAGCGCGGTCGGGCACGTCAGCATCGACTGGGTCGCCATCTGGAACTGAGCCGGTCGGGGACCGCGTGCTCGGTGCGCGCGGCCCCGCAGCCGGCGCTCGGTGCGCGCGGCCCCGCAGCCGGCGCTCAGTGCGCGCGGCCCCGCAGCCGGCCGATGCCGAGGACGACGGCGACGACGACCAGGCCGAGCAGGAGTCCGACCACCGCCGACGCCGCGGTGTCCACGATCCACGTGACGACCGGCCCGGCCGCCTCGATGCCGTGCTCGATCGTGTGCAGCAGGTCGTACGGCGCGTGCCAGGACGTCTCCGCGAGGTTCGCGATCACGAGGTGCCCGCCCACCCAGAGCATCGCGACCGTGCCGACCACGCCGATCACGCGGAACACCGTCGGCATCGCCCGCACGATCCGCGCGCCGGCCCGGCGGGTCCGGCGGACCGAGTGCTTCATCATCTGCAGACCGATGTCGTCGATCTTCACGAGCAGGGCCACCGCGCCGTAGACGGCCCCGGTCATGACGAGCCCGATGACGATGAGCGCGCCGAGCGTCGGCCAGAGCCCGAGGTCCGGGTCGAGCCCGGCGAGGGCGATGAGCATGATCTCGGTGCTGAGGATGAGGTCCGTGCGGATCGCCCCGAAGACGAGCTTGGGTTCCGCGACGGTCTCGTCCGACCCGGCTTCGTGGTGGGCGCCGAACCACTCGGTGACCTTCTCGGCCCCCTCGAAGCACAGGTAGGTGCCACCGAGCAGCAGCAGCCACGGGAGCACCCCCGGGGCGAACGCCGTGAGCAGCAGGGCCAGCGGGATGATGATGACGAACTTGTTGAAGAGGCTGCCGAGTGCGATCCGTCCCACGACCGGCAGTTCGCGGGCGGGGGACAGCCCCTGCACGTACTGCGGCGTCACGGCGGCGTCGTCGATCACGACACCAGCGGTCTTGGCGCTGGCCTTGAGGGCCGCGGAGAGCACGTCGTCGACGATGGCGAGCAGACCGACTGACATGCGCTCAGACTAGGGCCTCGGCGCGTCCCGTCGGCGCAGGGTCTGCGAGGGCGACTCCCCGGAGTACCCCGAGAACCGCCCGAGGTGGTCGACCCCCGCGATCGACTGATTCCCGTGCGCGGACCGCGGCGGTCGTGGACGGGGCCAGGAGACGCGGTGCGGGCCTCGCCGACCCGGTTGCGGAGCCGACCCGGTTGCGGAGCCGACGCGGTTGCGGGGCCGAGGCGACCTCAGTCGAGACAGAACTCGTTGCCCTCGACGTCCTGCATGACGATGCACGACTCGTTGACCTCGTCGGCGAGCATGCGACGGAACTGCGTGGCGCCGAGCGCGACGAGTCGGTCGCTCTCAGCGTCGAGGGCGGCGAGCCGGTCGGCGCCGACGAGGCCGGTGCCGACCCGGACGTCGAGGTGCACGCGGTTCTTCACCGTCTTGCCCTCCGGCACGCGCTGGAAGAACAGTCGCGGGCCGACGCCGGTCGGGTCCACGCACGCGAACGCCGAGCCGCGGTGCTCCGGGGGCAGTGCGCTGTCGAAGGCGTCCCACGAGTCGAAGCCGGTCGGCGGTGGCGGCACCACGTACCCGAGGACCTCGCACCAGAAGCGCGCCACGCGCTCGGGATCTGCGCAGTCGAACGTCACCTGCACCTGCCGCACCGTCGCCGTCATGGCGCCACTGTACGTCCCGGGCGCCACCACGCGCCGGGCGGCCACCGCCGTCGGGAGGTGCGCCGCGCCTCCTGGGTCAGAGGGTGGAACCCTCGAGCCGCACCCGGTCGCCGCGGTAGCGGTCGAAGACGGTCTGGACCGGTACGCCGTCGAGGTCGTGGTAGGTGACCTCGCGCACGATGAGGGGCGCTCCCACCTCGGTGCCGAGCATCTTCGCCGTGTGCGCGTCGGCGGCCTCGCTGCCGATGGTGACGAGCACCTCGCCGCGCGACGCGTCGAAGAAGTCGCGGAGCACCGTCGTCATGTTGATCGGCCCGGACAGACTCTCGGGGGAGTGCGTGTAGCGCACGGAGAAGTAGGCGGCGCGGAGCCCGATCACGTCGTCGTCGGTGACGAGCAGGTTCTCGATCATCCGGACGTGGTCCTCGTCGATGCGGAGCCGTTCGCGCACGAGCGGGAAGCTCGGCACGATCCGGTCCTCGAAGCGTTCGACGTAGACGTGCTCGCTGTCGGCGTCGATGTCGGTGAGCGGAACGACCACCCCGCGGTGCGTGACCTTCGTCCCGACTCGTGGCCGACGCTCCAGGAACCCGGTGTCCCGGAGCTGCGCGAGCGCGGCGCGGACGGACCCGCGACTGGTGTCGAACAGGGTGACGAGGTCCTCTTCGGCGAGGGGAGCGTCGGGTGCGATGTGCCCCTCGCGGATCGACGCGGTGATGAGGTCGCGGACCCGTCTCGCCGAGATCTGTCGGCCGCGTGAGGACCCGCCCTTCGCGCGCGGGTGGTCGGACAGCGCGTCGCTCATCGTGACTCCGATCGTCGCAGGATCTTACCGCCACGATGCGGCTCGGGTGCAGTGAGTATACGACGCTCGTCGCGCAGGGCAACGGGTACCTCCGAACCGCGCGAACGGCGTGAACGGACAGGTGATCGGCCTCTCAACTGGGCTTTCCTCTCGGCTCTGGTCGCTTAATGATCCAGTTACACCCGGAGCGGTCGTCGGAAACGAACGATCGCGAGCATTGCTGACCACCACCCGATGCGACGGAAGGCCGGCACATGACCGTGAGAGAGCCCGACATCGTCGACGATGCGACCCGTGCGGAGGCCGAGCGTCTCGCCGCCCTCGACACCTCGTTGACGACGAGGCGACGAAGCGTCCGGGAGCGCCTCTGGTTCCTGCGCCCGGCCGGACTGACCGTCGCCAACGTCCTGGTGTTCGTCCTCGTCTCGTTCTTCCTCGTGCAGCTCATCCCCGGTGACCCGGTGGTGTCGGCCACCGGCGGACGCCTGTCCGGCGCCGAGCTCGAGCAGGCGCGGGAGTCCTACGGGCTGACCGGCTCGTGGATCCAGCAGCTCGGCACCTACCTGACGCAGCTCGCCCACCTCGACTTCGGCACGTCGATCGCCACCGGCCGACCGGTCGCGCAGGACCTCGCGACCCGGGTCCCGGCGACGCTCGAGCTCGTGTTCTGGGGTCTGCTCCTCGCCTCGGCGGTGTCGCTCGTGACCGCGCACTTCATCGTCACGCACCGCCGCAACCGCTTCGCGAAGCTGCTCACCGCCTACGCCCGGTCGGCGGGCGCGCTCCCCGAGTACGTCATCGGCATCGCGTTCCTCTTCGTCTTCTACGCCGAGCTGCACTGGGCCCCGGCGCCGAGCGGTCGCCTCGACCCGCTGCTCATCGCGCCGCCCACCGTCACGAACTTCCCGATGGTGGACGCGCTCATCGCCGGGGACCCGGCAGCCTTCGCGTCGTACGCGCAGCACCTGGTGCTGCCCGTCGTCGTGATGGTCGTCGCGCACTCGCCGCTGCTCATCAAGATGCTCATCGTCAACCTGGACCAGGCGATCGACGACCCCGCCACCCGGTTCCGCGTGGCGTCCGGAGCGTCCCGACGGACGGTCCTCGCGAGCATCTACCGCCGGGCGCTCCCGTCGGCGGTCGCCACGCTCGGCATGCTGTTCGGCCTGTTCCTCGGCGGCGCGGTCGTCCTCGAGTCGCTCTTCGGTCTCGGCGGACTCGGGCAGTACGCCGTGGACGCGGTGAACGCCTCCGACGTCTTCGCGCTGCGGTCGTTCCTCCTCGTCACGGCGGCGATGTGCCTCGTCATCTACCTCGTCACGGACATCGTCACGATGCTCCTCGACTCGAGGCGGCGCGTCGGCGTCGCTGGGAAGGACGCCTGATGGCGCTCGACACCCCCACCGCGCTGCCCGAGCCGGCGACCACCGGAGCGGGGAGCACCCGCGGGGCGCAGGACGGTCGCGTCGGTCGACCGGCCGGGCGCACCGGCTTCGTCCTGCGGCTCGTCCCCTTCGCCGTGCTCGTCGTGCTCGCGGTCGTCGGGCCGTACCTGGTGAACCACCCGGCCACGTCGGTGGTCGGCGGACAGTCGGAGGCCCCGTCGGGGGAGTTCTGGTTCGGCACGGACGCGAACGGCCTCGACGTCTACTCCCGGGTGATGACCGCGTTCCGCCTCGACATCGTGATCGCGATCTGCATCACGGTCATCGCCACCGTCGTCGCCATCGTGATCGGGCTCGTCTCGGGCATGTACCAGGGCGACCGCACCGTGCTCGGGTTCGTGGCGCGACTGCTGGGCCGCGCCGTCGACCTCGTGCAGTCGATCCCCGTGATGATCGCCGGACTCGTGATCGTGTCGTTCTTCGGACGCAACGCCGTGGTGATCACGCTCGCCCTCGCGATCGTCCTCATCCCGTTCCAAGCGCGGCTGATGCGCACCGAGGTCCTCCGCATGCGGTCGGACGGCTACGTCGACGCCGCCCGGATGTCCGGCGAGTCCGAACTGCGCCTGCTCCTGCGCCACGTGCTGCCGAACTCCGCCCGGACGACGATCGAGAACACCTCGACGATCTTCGGGATGGCGATCATCTTCTGCGCCGCCCTCGGCTTCCTCGGCGTCGGCATCCCGACACCGACCGCGGAGTGGGGCACCATGCTCGCCGCCGGTGCCCCGGACGCCGCGGTGGGGCGGTGGTGGCCGGTGCTCTTCCCGGCAGCCGCCCTCGGCCTCTCCGTCTGGTCCGCCTCGGTCCTGGTCGCGGCCTTCGTCGGCCGGTCGCGGGTCTGACGGCGACCACCCGCCCCACGCGCCCCCCTCCTCTCCACCCACCCCGTCCCTCCCGTCCCATCCCCTTCCCCAGGAGACCCCTGCCCATGCTGAACATGAAACGCACCATCGCCGCCGCCGCGATCGCGGTCGTCGGCGCCCTCGGTCTCGCGGCCTGCAGTGCCGGCGGGAACGCCGCCTCCAGCGCCTTCGTCATCGTCACCGCGGCCCAGCCGCAGAGCTTCTCGTACGAGACCAGCGCCACGGGGTACGAGGCCGCCGAGTTCTTCAAGAACACCGGCGCCTCGCTCATCCGCAACGAGTACGTCGACGGCACCGGCGGTCAGGCCGAGCACGAGGACTACAACAAGTTCGCCCCGGTCCTCGCGAAGAGCTACGACGTCTCGGACGACGGCCGCACCTACACGTTCCACCTCGACACGGACGCGAAGTCGACGGCCGGCAACGCACTCACCGCCGACGACGTGATCTGGAGCATCCAGCGCAAGTTCGCCGTCGAGACGAGCATCGTGCCCTTCATCAGCGCCCCGTTCATCACGAAGCCGGACCAGTTCGCGAAGGTCGACGACGAGACCGTCACCCTCACGCTCGACAAGGCGAGCTACGGCTACACGGCGCTGTCCCTGCTCGCGAACGTCGGCTACAACATCTACGACGCGAAGGTGCTCAAGGAGCACACCACCTCGAGCGACCCCTGGGCCGTGAAGTGGTCGGGTACCCACCCCAACTTCGGCTTCGGTGCGTACAAGGTGGACACCTACACGCCCGGTGAGCAGACGATCTACACCGCGAACGCCGGGTACGCCGAGGGCAAGCCGAAGATCGCCCGGATCGTGCAGCGGGTGGTCGCGGACGCCGGGCAGCGCGCCAACCTGGTGAAGTCCGGCGACGCGCAGATCGCCGCCCAGCTCCGTCCGGCCGACCAGGTCGAGCTCAAGGACGCCGACGCCGCGCAGGTGTTCGACGTGCCGACGAACGCGTACGTGTACATGCCCCTCCTCACCACGAAGAGCACGTTCAAGGACGTCGCCGTCCGCCGCGCACTCGCCGCGGCGATCCCCTACGACAAGATCAACGAGAACGTCTACCACGGTCGGGCCGACTCCATCTCGAGCATCCTCTCCGACGCCGACCCGGGCTTCGACGGCAGTGGGCTCACGGCCAACGAGACCGACACGGCCGAGGCGAAGAAGATCCTGTCGGACGCCGGGTACACCGAGCCGGTGAAGTTCACCCTCACCGTGAACAACTCCGTCCCGGACCTGCAGGAGACCGCCGTCCAGATCCAGACCGCGGTGAAGGACGCCGGCTTCGACATGACCATCGACACGGTCAACTCGTCGACCTTCCAGGCCGGACTCGCCGCGAAGACGTTCGAGGCATCCCTCGGTCGCGACTACGCGGTCGTGCAGTCGCCGCCCTACGTCCTGTCGCTCTTCTACACGCCGGGCTCCGCCATCAACTGGCCGGACTTCGACAACGCCGATCTCAACGAGGCCATCGCGGACGGCAACGCCGCGGGCGACCCGACCGGGGCCGACGCGGGCAAGTACTGGAACGCCGCGCAGAAGGTCCTGCAGGACCAGATGCCGACGATCTACATCAACTACGTGCAGCCGCTCAACGCCTTCGCGAAGGGCGTCGACGGGTACGTGTTCCGCTCCGACAACGTCATCGACTACTCGCAGCTGCGGCTCGCCTCGAGCTGAGCGAGGACAGGGAGACACCATGAACGACCAGTCGGCCCCGGTCCTGAAGGTCACGGACCTCAACGTCACCTACGGCACGAACCACGCCGTCCGCCACGCCGACCTCGTGGTCCGGCGCGGGGAACGCGTCGCCGTCGTGGGGGAGTCGGGCTCCGGCAAGACGAGCCTCGGCAATGCCATCGCCGGGTTCCTCGACGCCGGGACCACCGAGGTCGAGACCCTCGAACTCGACGGCAGCTCGATCGAGCGGACCGGGCCGGGCGGTCGGATCCCGGTCCGGACCCCCGGGCTGTCGATGATCTTCCAGGACGCGATGTCGTCCCTCGACCCGGTGTGGACGATCGGCAGCCAGCTGGTCGCCGTGCTCCGGGCCACCGAGCGGGTGTCGAAGCGACGCGCCACCGCCGATGCCCTCGAACGGCTCCGTGCCGTGGGCATCACCGACCCCGAGCGCGTCATGGGCGCGAAGCCGCACGAACTCTCCGGAGGCATGCGGCAGCGCGTGATGATGGCCATCGCACTCGCCTCGAAACCCGCACTCCTCATCGCCGACGAACCCACGAGCGCGCTCGACGCATCGCTCGCCGTCGGTGCGATGCAGCTCATGGTCGACCTCGCCGAGCAGGAGGGGACGGCGGTGCTCGTGATCACGCACGACATCGAGCTCTGCCGGCGCTTCACCGACTTCGTCGTCGTCATGTACCAGGGCGAGATCGTGGAACAGCTGCCGTCCTCGCGACTCGACGAGGCGACCCACCCGTACACCCGTGGACTGCTGGAGTGCGTGCCGACCCTGGCGTCCGCACGGCTCGACGAACTGCCGACGCTCGAGTCGGTCCGCGCCCGACTGGAAGGAACGGCGGCATGACCGGCATCCGCATCGAGGCCACCGGGGTCGCCCGGCGCTACGGCCGCAAGACCGCCGTCCGGGACGTCTCGTTCGTCCTCGGCGCGAGCCAGCGCGTCGGCATCGTGGGGGAGTCCGGCTCGGGCAAGTCCACGATGGCGAAGATCGTCACCGGACTCGAGCGGGCCTCCGCCGGCACGATCTCGGTGGACGACCGGGACCTCCGCTCGATCATGTCGACGCGTGCCGGTCGGCTCGAGTACCGACGACGGGTGCAGCTCGTCGCCCAGGACACCACCTCGACGTTCGACCCTCGACACCGCATCCGCGAGTCACTCCGGACGCCGGCGCAGATCCTCGGCGGGCACGACGCCGCCGGTGCGGACGCCGCGATCGGCGAGATCACCACGGAGCTCGGCATCGACCCGAGCTGGGTCGACCGGTACCCGTCCGAACTCTCCGGCGGCCAGCGGCAGCGCATGTCGATCGCCCGGGCGCTGGTCGTCCGACCCGACCTGCTCGTGTGCGACGAGGCCGTCTCGGCACTCGACGTCTCGGTGCAGGGCGTCGTCCTCAACCTGCTCAAGCGCTACTCGGACGACCACGGCGCCGGCCTGATGTTCGTGTCGCACGGGCTGCCGGCGACCGCGTTCATCACGGGCGAGCTCGTCGTCATGAACCAGGGCGAGGTGGTCGAGTCCGGCCGCACGCTCGAAGTCCTCGAACACCCCAAGCACCCGTACACGCAGAAGCTCGTCGACGCCCACCTGGCCGTCGAGGAGCCCGTGGCGTAGTCCCTCCCGGACTCGCCCGCCCTCCCAACGAAAGGCTCCACATGTTCCACCTCGGATGGTTCCTCGGCAACGGCTTCGGCATCCAGGCCTGGTCCGACACGAACGGCGACGGTCCCTGGACCGGCACGAACGTGACCGACTGGATGAAGCCCGACATCTACATCGACCTCGCGAAGAACCTCGAGCGCGGCGGCTTCGACTACATCCTCATCGAGGACACCGCGATGGTCGAGGACTCGTACCGCGGCACCGCCGACACCTCGCTGCGGCGCGGGTTCATGGCGCCGAAGAACGACCCCATGCCGCTCGTCCCGCTCATGACGCAGGCCACGAAGCACATCGGCATCGTCCCGACCTTCTCGACGATCCAGTACCCGCCGTACCTCGCCGCACGCCTCGGCACGACGCTCGACCACCTCACCGAGGGGCGCATCGGCATGAACGTCGTGACGAGCGTCACCGACCGGGTCGCCCAGAACTACGGCTACGAGCAGCACCTCGACCACGACGAGCGCTACCGGATGGCGATCGAGTGGGCCGACGTCGTCAAGGCCCTGCAGGGGTCCTGGGAACCGGGGGCCGTGGTCGCCGACCCGGTCGCAGGCATCTACGCCGACCACACGAAGGTGCACCCGATCGACCACCGCGGCGAGTTCTTCCGCTCGCGCGGGCCGCTCAACACGATCCCGGGGCCGCAGGGCGTCGTCCCGATCTGCTCGGCCGGAGGGTCGGAGATGGGACGGCAGCTCGCCGCGCTCCACGACGACACGATGAT
The DNA here is from genome assembly GCF_047977705.1 of Curtobacterium sp. LFS084. NCBI lineage: Bacteria > Bacillati > Actinomycetota > Actinomycetes > Micrococcales > Microbacteriaceae > Curtobacterium > Curtobacterium sp. LFS084. The sequence goes on along the minus strand of NZ_JBFPFM010000005.1, from coordinate 77,038 downwards.
CGCCCTGTCGAAGACGCCCGAGAGCGCGAAGGCGTACCGCGACGACATGCGCGCCCGGGTCGCCGCCGCCGGCCGGAACCCGGACGACGTGAAGTTCCTGTTCATCGTCACGCCGACCATCGCCGCCACCGACGCCGAGGCGCAGGCCGCATCGGAGGCCGCCCGGCTCGCGATGTCGTCGGACAAGGCGATCGAGTACAACCTCTGGAACATGTCGTACACGTCCGGTGGTCGCATCGACTTCGGCGCGATCGACCCGGACACCCGGGTCGAGGACATCGACATCTCGAAGCAGAACGGCGAGTACACGTCGATCGAGAAGCTCTTCGAGGGGCAGCAGGGCCGCACGCTGCGCGAGGTCGTCGCCTCGTCGCACCAGGTGAACGACCTCGGGTTCGTCGGCTCGCCGGACACCGTCGCGGCGAAGATGGGCGAGTTCATGGAGCACGTTGGCGGCGACGGCTTCCTCGTCTACATGCCGACGACCCGCCTCAACATGGCGATGGTGGCCGACGGCCTCTCCCCGGCCCTGCGCCGCCGGGGGCTCATCCGCGACGAGTACACCGGCACGACGCTCCGCGAGAACCTGCGGGCGTTCTGATGCCGGGCGCCCCGGCGCTGTTCGAGGCGATCGAGCTGCGCGGCACCCGGTTCCGCAACCGGCTCTGGGTGCCCGCGCTGACGATGTTCACGGTGGAGGCGCGGGACGGCATGCCGACCCCGTTCCACCACGTGCACCTCGGCGGGCTCGCGCTCGGCGGCGCCGGGGCGATCGTGGCGGAGTGCACCGCTGTCACCCCGGAGGGCCGGGTCACGCCGTACGACCTCGGGCTCTGGGACGACGCGCAGCGCGACGCCTGGCGCCCCACCACCGCGTTCGTCCGCGACCAGGGCGTCCGCATCGGCATCCAGCTGAGCCACGGCGGTCGCAAGTCGTCCACCGGGCGGAGCTGGGACCGGGTCCGCGGCACCGTGCCCGTGGCGGACGGCGGATGGCCCGTCGTGGGACCGTCCACCGTGCCGTACACCGGGTACGCCGCTCCACGGGAACTCAGCACCGACGAGGTCCGCGAGATCCACCGGGCGTTCGTCGCGGCCGGCTTCCGGGCGCGCGACGCGGGGTTCGAGTTCGTCGAGCTGCACGCCGCGCACGGGTTCCTGCTGCACCAGTTCCTCTCCCCGCTCGCCAACACGCGCGACGACGAGTACGGCGGCTCGCTCCACGGACGGGCCCGCCTCCTGCTCGACGTCGTCCGCGACCTGCGCGCCGCCCTCGGCGACGGGTTCCCGATCCTGGTGCGCTTCTCGGCGACCGACTGGGTCCCCGGGGGCTGGACCGAGCAGGACACGGCGACCACGGCCTCCTGGGCGGTGGCGGCCGGAGCGGACCTGTTCGACGTGTCCACCGGCGGGATGGTCCCGGACGCCGAGATCCCGGTGTTCCCGGGCTACCAGGTCGGGCACGCGGAACGGCTGCGGGCCGCCACCGGTGCGCCGGTCGGCGCGGTGGGGCTGGTCACCACCGCCGACCAGGCCGAGGCGGTCGTCGCCGAGGGCCGGGCTGATGTCGTGTTCGTCGGCCGCGAGTTCCTGCGCGACCCGCGCTTCGGACTCCGCGCCGCCGCCGAGCTCGGCGCCTCCATCGACTACCACCCGCTGCCGTACCACCGGGCGCAGCACCGTCCGGCACCACACCACCTCCCACGGAAGGCACACCCATGTTCCACCTCGGTTGGTTCCTCGGCTACGGCTTCGGCGTCTACGGCTGGAACGGGCAGTGGTCCGGCAACGTCCGCCACGACGTCGCCAACCCGCAGCTCTTCGTCGACGCCGCCACCTCGCTCGAGCGGGCCGGGTTCGACTTCATGATGCTCGAGGACTCGTCCGTCCTCCCCGACGTGTTCGGCTCCTCGTTCGAGCACGCGCTGCGCTCCGCGATCGTGCGGCACGACCCCATGCCGCTGGTCCCGCTGCTCGCCGCCGCGACGAAGCACCTCGGCATCATCGCGACCGCCGCGACGCCCTTCTACCCGCCGTTCCTCGCAGCCCGGCTGATGTCCACGCTCGACCACCTGACGCACGGCCGTGTCGGCATCAACCTCGTCACGGCCTCACCCCACGCGGCCGCGCAGAACTACGGCTACGACCAGCACTTCGAGCACGACGAGCGGTACGCGATGGCCGACGAGTGGATCGACGCGGTCCGGGCGCTCTGGGACACGTGGGACGCCGACGCCCTCGTGCTCGACGAGGCGACCGGCGTCTTCGCCGACCACACGAAGGTGCGGTACGCCGACTTCGCGGGGAAGTACTACCGCACCCGTGGGCCGCTCAACACGGTCGCCAGCCCCCAGGGACACCCGGTGGTCTGCCAGGCCGGCGGCTCCCCGGCTGGCCGCGACCTCGGCGCGCGCAACGCCGACACGCTCATCGCCTCGGCACCGGGCGTCGACGCCATGCGCGAGTACGTGGACGACATGCACCGACGGATGGTCGGGTTCGGCCGCGAGGAGACGGACGCGAAGATCCTGTTCCTCGTCGAGCCCGTGCTCGCCGACACCGACGACGAGGCCGAGGCGAAGCAGGCCCGCCAGCTCGCCGCCACCCGGGAGAACATCGACGCGCAGCTGGCGAACCTGTCCTACACGTCCGGGTTCGACTTCGCGCAGTTCGACCTCGACGAACCGCTGCCGGCGGACCTCAAGGGCACGAGCAACGGACACCAGAGCGTCATCGAGGCGTTCCTGGCGAAGGCCGACGGCAAGACGCTCCGCGAGGCCCTCCCCGCGCAGCGCGACACCACGGGATCGGTTCGGCTCGTCGGCAGCCCCGAGACGGTCGCGGACCAGATGGAGGAAGCGATCGCCGCCTCGGGCGCCGACGGCTTCCTGATCGGACTCCCGGTGACCCGGAAGAACCTCACCGAGGTCTGCGACGGACTCGCGCCGGTGCTCCGGCGTCGGGGTCTCATCAGGGACGGCTACGAGCACGAGACGTTCCGCGAGAACCTGCTCGCGTTCTGACACGCGAGTTGCCGGGAGGCGCGGCTCGACTCCGCCCCTGACCTGCGGTTTCCGTGCGGTCGCCACCAGGGCTGCTCGCGCAATGAACGGTAACGGCGCCTTCACGACGGGGTAACCGCCACGGCGTTGGATGAGATCCGAGAGAGAGGAGCGGTCGCCATGATCACCACCGTCGTCGCCGGCAACCCCAAGCCCGGCTCGCACACGCTCGAGGCCGCGACGATCGTCGCCGAACGACTGACCGGGTCCGCGCCGGACCACGTCGTCGACGTCATCGCCCTCGGCCCGGGGATCCTCGGCTGGGGCGACCCCGGCGTGCAGGCCGCGGTCGCGACCGTCGCCGCGTCCGACCTCGTCGTGGTCGCCTCGCCCACGTTCAAGGCCACCTACACGGGCGTCCTGAAGCTCTTCCTCGACCAGTTCGCGACGGCCGACGGACTCGCCGGGGTCACCGCCGTCCCGCTCATGCTCGGCGCCGGTCCCGCGCACCACCTGGCCCCCGAGGTGTTCCTCAAGCCCGTGCTCGTCGAGCTCGGCGCCACCGTGCCCGTGCAGGGCCTGTACCTCAACGACAAGCACTACACCGACGAGTCGTCGACCGAGGGCTGGCTCGCCCGCTGGCGGGACGTCGTCCTCGCCACCGCATCCGCACCGACCAAGGAAGGCACCAGCGCATGATCAAGCCCTACACCGCCGAGTCCGCGGACCCGACGCTCCTCCGGCAGGCGTTCTCCGGGTTCCCCTGCGGCGTCGCCGCCCTCTCCGCGATCGTCGACGAGGCCCCGACCGTGCTCGTCGCGTCGTCGTTCACCGTCGGCGTCTCGCAGGACCCACCCCTCGTGATGTTCGCCGTGCAGCACTCGTCGTCCACGTGGCCGGCGCTCGCCGGAGCGGACTCCATCGGCGTCTCGGTGCTCGGCGAACGGCACGAGAACGTCACGCGGCAGCTCGCCTCACGCGACAAGTCCGTGCGCTTCGTCGGTGTCGACACGACGGTGTCCGACACGGGCGCGGTGTTCCTCGAGGGAGCGCCGATCTGGATGGAGTGCTCGGTGGAGCACACGTACCCGGCGGGCGACCACGACATCGTCGTGCTCCGCGTGAACGGCCTGATGTCCGACTTCGCGCACAGCCCCCTGGTCTGGCACCGGTCGTCGTTCGCGAAGCTGAGCGCCTGACCGACGGCGTCCGTATGCTCGCCGCATGGCTGACTTCACCGCTGACCAGGCCGCCGTCGTGCGGATCGAACGTGCCGAGGAAGGCCGCTGGGACCTCACGGTGATCAGCGACTCGGGCGTCCGCATGGGACACGGCGAGTACCTCTTCGACGAGGCGGACGACGACGCGGCGGGGGAGCAGGCAGCGGCCCTCGACTTCGTCCGCGGCTACGGCTTCCGCTTCGAGCCGGACGCCGTGGTCGCGGACGGGCCGGACGCCTACTGGGCACCACTGCTCGCGCTCGACGAGCGGTAGCACTCCGCTCAGAGGCTCGCGACGAGCTCCTCCACCCGCGCACGGATCGCGTCGCGGATCGGACGGACGCGCTCGAGCGGCTGCCCGGCCGGGTCGTCGAGCGCCCAGTCCTCGTACCGCTTCCCGGGGAACACCGGGCAGGCGTCGCCGCAGCCCATCGTGATGACGACGTCGGACTCCCGGACGGTGTCGGTCTCGAGCACGGCGGGCACGGCCGAGGCGATGTCGATGCCCTCCTCCGCCATGGCCGCGACGGCGACGGCGTTGACCTGGTCCGCGGGTTCGCTGCCGGCCGAGAACACCCGGACCCGGTCACCCGCCAGGTGCTGCAGGTACCCGGCGGCCATCTGGGACCGGCCGGCGTTGTGCACGCACACGAACAGGACGGTGGGGAGACCGCTCACGCGAGCGCTCCCGCCTCGAAGCCGATGAGCCACGTGACGCCGAACGCGTCGCGCACCGTGCCGTCCCAGTCGCCCCACGGTCGTTCCTGCAGCGGGTCGATGACGGCGCCGTCCGAGGCGAGGTCGTCGAACCAGCCGCGGAGCACGTCGGGTTCGGCAGCGCCGAGCAACGAGAACAGCAGCCCGGTCGCCGAGAACGCGTCCTCGCCGGCCGGGGCGTCGGCGGCGAAGAGCGTGATGCCGCCGCCGGTGAGCTGCCCGTGCGCGACGGCGTCGGCGGGGCCGTCCTCCCGCGAGAAGTCGGCGAAGGTGGCGATGCGCAACTCGCCGCCGAAGACGTCCTGCCAGCGCCCCAGCGCCTGCAGCGCGGTGCCGTCGAACTGGAAGTAGGGCGAGGGCCCGTTCACGTTCATGCTCGGACCCTACCGCTCGTGCCGTCGTGAGTGGGGCTCGAGAGCCGGCCGATCGACGGACGGGAGGCGCGGGGGGGGGCCCCCCCCGCGCCTCCCGTCCGACACGGGACCGCTCCGTCAGCCGAACAGCCCGAGTGCTTCGTCGACGACGTCCTCGGGGCGACCCGCGCCGTCGGTCGCCCACCAGGTGAGGGCGGCGCTCGCCGCCGCCGCGAGGGCGTGTGCCCGGACCCGGGTCGCGAGGTCGTCGACCGACCCGCCGTCCCGCTCGGCCACGAACCGTTCGATCACGCCCGTGAGGGCGCTGACCGCGGCCTCGCCACCGCGCTCGAGCGAGGGGTTCGCCCGGATCACCCGCAGGCGGTGCCGGGTGACCTCGACGGCGTCGTCCGGGAACGTGGCTCCCACCCGGTACGCGGCGCGGAGGGCGACCCACGCGGACTCCGATGCCGGCCGTGCGGCGAGTGCGTCGGTGAACCGGACCGCGAACTCGTCGAGGCCGCCCCACACGAGCGCGGCCTTGCTCGGGAAGAGCCGGAAGAGGGACCGACGGCTGACCCCGGCGACGGCCGCGACGTCGTCCATCGACACGTCGTCGAACCCCCGCTCGTCGAAGAGCCGCAGGGCCACGAGCGAGACCGCGTCCGGGTCGATGGTCCGAGGACGTCCGGTGGGCCGGTCCGTCGTGGAGGGCATGGATTCCTTTCGGCACTGAGTGCTACAACTGTGGTGGCGCAGCGAGCGCCTCGCAGTGAGGAGACGACATGACCGACACCACCGCCGGACGGTTCACCGGCAGGACCATCATCGTCACCGGGGCGGGTTCCGGCATCGGACGCGCCACGGCGACGCGCATCGCGAACGAGGGCGGGCGGGTGATCGGCACCGACGTCGTCGCCGAGCGGCTCGACGCACTCCGCACCGAACTCGACGGCCTCGATCTCGAGACCGTCGTCGGTGACGTCACCGCACCCGAGACGATCGCCGCGCTCCTCGCAGCCGCCGGGGACCAGGTCGACGGGCTCGCGAACGTCGCCGGCATCATGGACGCGTTCCTCCCGCCGAGCGAGGTCGACGACGCCACCTGGGACCGCGTGTTCAGCGTGAACGTGACCGGGCCGATGCGCCTGACCCGCGCGGTCCTGCCGCTGATGATCGCCGCCGGACGCGGCGTCGTCGTGAACGTGGCGTCCGAGGCGGCGCTCCGGGCGTCGGCCGCGGGTGCTGCGTACACGGCGTCGAAGCACGCGATCGCCGGGTTCACGAAGAGCGTCGCCTTCTTCCACGGACCGCAGGGCATCCGTGCCAACGCCGTCGCGCCCGGTGCGGTCGCGACGAACATCGAGGCACCGATGCGCAGCGAGTACGCGGCCGGGCGGGTGGGCCCGATCATGCAGACGACGATCCCGCCGGTGGCGCAGCCCGAGCAGCTCGCGGCGGCGATCACGTGGCTGCTCAGCGACGACTCGGCCAACGTGAACGGTGCGGTGCTGCCGAGCGACGGCGGGTGGTCGGTGGTCTGAGCGGCCGCCTACACTGCCGACATGACCGAGGTCCCCGACGCCCGCTCCGACTGGGGCCGGTTCGCCCCCGACTCCGTCGAGCGGCGGATGCTCGACGACACCGGGACCGCACTCGGGCTCGTCCTCCGTCCCCGCACCGTCGTGCTCGACCGTGCCCGGGTCGAGGTCGAGGGCATCGACGCCGACGACCGCGTCGTCGTCCAGCTCGTCGCGAACCAGGGTGCCTACAAGCCCGCTTGGCGCAACAAGGTGATGGCCGACCTGTTCAAGCTGCTCTGGCTGCGGCAGTCCGTCCCCGGGGTCGAGCGGGCCGTCCTCGTCGTCGCCGAGCCGGCTGCACGGGCGCTCGCCGGGTGGGTCTCGGTGGCCGCCGAGGACCTCGGCGTCGAGGTGCTCGTCTGGGACGGGCACGCGGCGGCACCGGCGCGGCGTTGACACCGCGCGACCGTTCACACGTTCGCAACACATGTGGCCCGACTCCGTAACACGAGCGTCCTAGCCTCGTCACCAGCAGCGGATTTCCGCGTCGCAGACGAACCCGAGCTCGCGACGCACGCTCTCCGCCATACGAGATCGAGCCTGCGTGCTCGCCGACGGTATGGAGGAACGGATGACCACAGCAGCGGTCCGGGTGGACGCGGTGCGCAAGGTGTACGGCGGTGGCCCGAGCGCCATGGTCGCCCTCGACGACGTCGACCTGACGATCGAACCCGGCAGGTTCGTCTCGCTCATCGGCCCGAGCGGATGCGGCAAGTCGACCCTGCTGCGCCTCGTCGCCGGCCTCGAGCCCGCCGACCGCGGCGCCGTGCAGGTGCACGGCGTCACCCCGGCACAGGCGTGCGCGGCGAAGCTGATCGGCCTGGTGCCCCAGACGCCGGCGCTGCTGCCCTGGCTCACCGTGCTGCAGAACGTCTCCCTCGCCGGTCGGGTCAACCCCGGTGCCGGGCGTCGGCGCGCCGCCATCGAGGACCTCGAGGAGCGCGGAGCCGACGGCGGCCCGGACATGCGGCAGCTGCTCCGGATGGCCGGGCTCGGCGAGGCGATGGACAAGCTGCCCGCACAGCTCTCCGGGGGCATGCAGCAGCGTGCGGCGATCGTCCGGGCCTTCGGCCTGCGCCCCGACGTGCTGCTCATGGACGAGCCCTTCTCAGCCCTCGACGAGTTCACGCGCGAGTCGCTGCAGGACCAGCTGCTCGACCTCTGGGACGAGCTGCGGACGACCGTGCTCTTCGTCACGCACTCGGTCTCCGAGGCGGTCCGGATGTCGGACACGGTGGTCGTCATGGCGCCCCGGCCCGGACGGATCGTCGACGTGATCGACATCGACCTGCCGCGACCGCGGAACCAGCGGTTGTTCGAGGAACGCCGGTTCCACGAGTACGAGGACCTCGTGCGGACGCGCCTGCACAGCGCGTGGCACGCGACGGACGCGGCGTGAGGGAGACGACACGATGACCACCACCAGCACGACCTCCACCGCCTCCGCCACGTCGACCACTGCCGAGTCCGAGGCCGCGCTCGTCCGCCGCCCGCTGCCCGGCTGGATCCGCCCGACCGTCTGGGCGCCCCTCGTCGTCATGCTCGCCGTGCTCGCCGCGCTGTGGCAGATCGGCGCGGTGACGATGCCGTACCTGCTCCCGCCGCTGCCCGCGGTGGGGGAGACCCTCGCCACGCAGCTGCCCTACTACCTGCAGAACGCCGGGATCACCCTCGTCGAGTCGCTCGTCGGCCTCGGCATCGGGTTCGTGGCCGCGTTCGTGCTCGCCGTGCTGACGAGCGAGCTGCCGATCGTCCGTCGCGCCGTCATGCCGATCGCGATCGTCCTCAACGTGACGCCGCTCGTCGCGATCGCCCCGGCCCTCGTGGTGGCGTTCGGGTTCGGTCCGCTGCCGAAGCTCGTGATCACGGCACTCATCTGCTTCTTCCCGATCCTCATCAACACCGCCACCGGGCTGCGGTCCGTCCCGCAGCCCGTGCTGCAGGTGTACCGGACCATCGACGCGTCCCGCATCGAGATGCTCGTGCACCTGCGGATCCCGAACGCCCTGCCGTTCGTGTTCGCCGCGCTCCGGATCGTGTTCCCGCTGTCGATCATCGGCGCAGTCGTCGCCGAGCTGTCGGCCTCGGGGTCGACCGGCGGCCTCGGCACCGTGATCAGCACGGCGTCGTCGATGAACCAGCTCGACGTGGTCTACGCAGCGATCGCGATCCTCGCGGTGATGGGCGTCGCCCTGCTCGGCGTCATCTCGCTCGTCGAGCGACGCGTCCTGCGCTGGCACCGCACCGCGAACGACTGACGGCGACCGCCGACCCGCCCCGCCACCGCACCGCCCGGCCACCGCACGCCGCCCCGCGGCCAGCAGCACCACCTGCCGGCGCGAGCCTGCCCACGCGACGCCGGCCGCGCCTCCAGGACGACCCCAGCCGCCCCCTGACCCGCACCCATCCCGCCCCGCCCCCGCCCCGCCCTGCACCACCCATCCCTTCCCACAGGAGTGACCATGCAGCACCGCACCCGCCCGCACCGCACCCGTCCGCACCGCACCACGGCCGCCCTCGCGGCCCTCGCCGCCACCGCCGCGGTGGCACTCACCCTCACCGGCTGCAGCACCGGCTCGAGCGCCGGCACCGGCTCGTCCGAGGGCAGCGCCATCTCCGCCGAACGGTGCAAGGAGAACAAGGCCGCCGGCCCGATCACCTACCTGTCCGGCTACCAGTACCAGTCCTCGGCGTCGATCCTCGAGTACATCGCCGCGGACCAGCTCGGCTACTTCAAGGACCTCTGCCTCGACGTCACCCTGAAGCCCGGCTCCGGCGACACCGCTCAGAACACCAAGCTCCTGGCGAGCGGCCAGGCGACGGTGTCGGCCGTCGCAGAGCAGGACCTCATCCAGGCCCGGGCGAACGGCATCGACATCACCGGGATCTCGTCGTACTCGAACGCGGGCCTCGACATCCTGATGACGAACAAGGACATCACGAAGCTCCCGCAGCTCGACGGCAAGGTCGTCGGCCACAAGGGCTACGTCCCCGCGTCCGTCCGGGCGATGATGGAGAAGGCCGGGGTGGAGTGGGATTCGCTCACCCTCGTGAAGGAGGGCTACGACCCCTCGGTCCTGCCGCGCAAGCAGAACGGTCTCGAGGCCCTCACCGGCTTCGTGTCGAACGAGCCGAACCTGCTCAAGGCCGCCGGTGACGACGTCACCGTGTGGCAGCCCGTCGACTACGGCATCCCCTCGTCGATCGGCGCCATGGCCGTGAACCCCGCGTTCGCGAAGGCCCACCCGACCGCCGTCGAGGACGTCCTGCGCGCAGCCCTGCACGCGTACGACTTCTGCTCGTCGAGCACGGCGAAGACGAAGCAGTGCGTCGGGTACGCCGCGAAGCTCTCCGGCGCGACCTACGACGAGGCGCAGAACGCGAAGATCTGGACGACCGAGACGAAGGTCATCGCGGACAACCCGACGCCGGGCCAGCCGCTCGGGGGCATCGACCCGGAGAACGTGTCGAAGCTCGTCGACATGCTGCACCAGTTCGACATCGTGAAGAGCTCGGTGACCGCGGACGACGCGAAGCGCTGGTTCACGAACGAGTACATCGACGCGATCACGAAGGACGGCGAGACCGTCTGGCCCGCACCGTGACCCGGGCGGGTCGCGCGGACGCGCGACCCACCCGGCACGACGTGACACGCACCGAGCAACGACCAGAGAGGCGGCGCACCATGCCCGCGAAGGAGTACGGGATCTTCCTCCCGATCGGCAACGGCGGGTGGATGCTCTCCACCACGGCACCCCACCCCGAGGCGACCTACGCCTGGAACAAGCGCGCAGCCCTGCACGCCGAGGCGATCGGTCTCGACTTCGTCATGTCGATGGCGAAGTGGCGCGGCTTCGGCGGGAGCACCGACCACTGGGGGCGCTCCCTCGAGTCGATGACGATGATGGCCGGGATCGCCGAGGCGACCGAGCGCGTGAAGGTCTGGGCGACCATGCACGCGAACGTCCACAACCCGGCGGTCGCGGCGAAGATGTACACGACGCTGCAGGACCTCTCCGGGGGCCGGGCGGGCATGAACATCGTCAACGGGGCCTACGCGGCGGAGTTCGAGCAGTTCGGGATCTGGGACGCGGCCCTCAGCCACGCCGACCGCTACCGGATGACCGAGCTCTGGACCGAGGCGGTCACCCGCCTCTGGACCGAGGACAGCGTCACGATGCACACGCCCTACTTCGACCTCGACGCCTGCGAGTCCCGCCCCCATCCGGCCAGCAGACCGACGATCATCAGTGCTGGCAAGTCCGAGGCGGCTCGGGCGTTCCAGGCGAAGTACGCCGACGGTGCGTTCCTCGCCGCGGACAGCCTCGACGAGATGCGCGACCTGTCCCGCGACGTCCACGACCGCGCCGCCGCCGAGGGACGGCAGTGCCGGACCTACTCGATGCTCACCGTGGTGCAGGACGACACCGACGCCGCCGCCCAGCGGAAGGTGCGCGAATGGGGCGCCGGCGTCGACCGCGAGGCGCTGGCCTCGATGCGGGCGTCGTGGGGCGTCCCCGCCGAGCAGGCCCGTGCGTGGGCGGACGGCGCCGCGGGCGAGGACGCGTTCCAGACCGCGTACGTCGCCGGTTCCGCCGAGACCGTCACGGAGCACATCGAGTACATCGTCGACCGGGGTGAGCTCGACGGCCTCATGCTGATCTTCCCCGAGTACGACCAGGACATGGTGCGCTTCGGCGAGACCGTCCTGCCCGCACTCCGCGAGCACGACGCGGCGGTCGTCCGGTGACCGGCGGGACCGGCGGGCTCGACCCGAGGCTCGCCCTGCTGTCGGACGGAGCGTCCGGCCCGGCGGCTGGCCGCTCACCGGCGCTGGTCGTCGTCGACGTGCAGCGCGACTTCGGTGAACCCGCTCGCATCGCCGGGTACGGCCTCGACGAACGAGCCTCCGCCGCCGTCGGGGCTGCGATCACCCGGATCGGCGAGCTCGTCGAGGCAGCACGGGCGGCGGGCGTCCCCGTCGTCTGGGTGGAGCTCGGCAGCGACCCGTCCGTCCCCTGGCACAGCAGCACGTGGTTGCGTGGTGGTCCGCTCGACGGGCCGATGCCGGAGGACGAGCCCTGCCGGATCGGCACCGCCGGCGCCGAGTGGTACCGCACGGCGCCGGCACCCGGCGAGACCCGCGTCGTCAAGCGCGGCTACAGCGGGTTCCTCGGCACCGACCTGGAGGCGCGGCTCACCACCGCGGGGATCGGCTGGCTGACGGTCGTGGGACTCACGTCCGAGTGCTGCGTCTTCGCGACGGCGCAGGACGCGATGCAGCTCGGCTGGCCCGTCGTGGTGCCGTCGGACGCCACCGCCGCCTACGACATCGACGTGCACGACGCCGCGCTCACGATGATCGAGCTCAACGTCGGTGTCGTCACGGACGCTGCCGAGACCACCGCGCTGTGGCAGGCATGGGCAGCGGCGAAGGTGGGTGCCCCGTGAGCGGCATGCACATCGCCTACGACCTGTCGTTCACCCACACCGAGGGGCGCTGGGCCGCGCCGGGCAGCTGGGTCGGCCAGGACTTCCCCGACGTCCGGATGTACATGGAGGTCGCACGGACCGCCGAGCGCGCCGGCGTCGACATGCTCTTCTTCGGCGACGGTTCCGGCGTCCCGAGCACCTGGCGCGGCAGCATCGACCCCGCGGTCGAGTGGGGGATCCAGTGGCCTCGACAGGACATGTCGCCGGTCATCGCGGCGATGTCGACGGTGACCGAGCACATCGGGTTCGGGCTGACCTACTCGTCGACGTTCACGCACCCGTTCGCCACCGCCAGGCTGCTGAACTCGCTCGACCACGTCACCGGGGGCCGGATGGCGTTCAACGTCGTCGCCTCGTCGCGGGGCGCGGACGCCGCGAACTACGGCTCCGACCACCTGGTCGACCACGACCTCCGGTACGAGCGGATGGAGGAGTTCATCGGCGTCTGCCGCGCGCTCTGGGACTCCGTCGCGCCGGACGCGATCGTCCGTGACCGGGCGACCGGCCGGTTCGCCGACCCGTCGAAGGTGCACCCCATCGACCACGACGGCCGGTTCTTCAAGGTGCGCGGGCCGCTCGCCAGCGTCCCGAGTCCGCAGCGTCACCCGGTCGTCGTGCAGGCCGGCAACTCACCGCGGGGCATCGCCGCGAGCGCGTCGTTCGCCGACCTCGTGTTCGGGTTCGGGGCGAGCGTCGCCGGGCAGCTGCGCCACCGGAACGCCCTCGACGCCGCACTCGAGGACGCCGGCCGGGACCCCGCCGGGGTCGGGATCCTCTGGGCGACCCAGGTGATCGTCGGCGCGACGCTCGCGGAGGCCCAGGCCCGACGGGACTCGCTCCTGTCGTTCTGGAACCGCGAGGCGGTCGGCACGTTCATCTCGCACAACGCCGGGTACGACTTCTCGACGCTGCCCGCGTCCTTCCGGCTCGGGGACCTGCGCGACGAGATCGTCGCCGCCCAGGCGAGCCCGGCCGGTCTCGTCGGCAGCCTGGTCGCCGAGTTCGGTGAGGCCCACACGATGGACCGCGACGACTTCTTCGAGCACGGGTGGCGCGCCGCGACCGGCCTCGACCACATGCTCGTCGGCGACGCCGCGGGGGTGGCCGACGCGCTCCAGGAGAACTTCGCCGCCACCGGTGGGCGGGGCGGCTACATGCTGTCCAGCCCGCTCGGGATGCCGTCCGGGTTCGCCGACCTCAGCGAACTGCTGGTGCCGGAGCTCCGCTGCCGAGGCGCCCTCGCGCCGCGGTACCCGGGGGCCACGCTCCGCGAGAACCTGGCGGTGTGAGGTGACCCCCGCCCGTCGGTGGCTCGCGCTCGGCGGGCTCTGCCTCGGCTTCTTCATGCTGCTGCTCGACAGCACGATCGTGTCCGTCGCCCTGCCCGACCTCGGGCGCGACCTCGGTGCCGGCGCGTCGACGTCGGTGTGGGTGAACAGCGCCTACCTCTTCGCGTTCGCGGTCCCGCTGCTCGTCGCCGGGCGGCTCGGGGACCGGTTCGGGCACCGGCGCGTGTACCTCGTCGGGCTCGCGGTCTTCACGATCGCCTCGGTCGGGTGCGCGGTGGCGCCCGGGATCGGTGCCCTCGTCGCCTGGCGTGCGGTGCAGGGCCTCGGCGCCGCGCTCCTCACCCCGCAGTGCCTGACCGTGATCCGGTCGCTCTTCGACCCGCCGCGACTCGCCGTCGCGCTCGCCGTCTGGAGCGCCGGCGGCGGGGCGGCGACGGTCGCCGGGCCGATCGTGGGTGGGCTGCTCGTCGAGGCCTGGGGCTGGCCGTCGGTGTTCCTCGTGAACGTGCCCGTCGGGATCGTGACCGCGATCGCGGTCCTCCGCTTCGTCCCGGTGTCCCGGCGCACCGCAGTACCACTGCCCCTGTTCGCCGTCGTCGGCGTGACCGTGGGGGTCCTCGGCGTGGTCGTCGGCGTGCAGGGCACGGACGCCGGGCTGCTCGCCGACCCGCTCACCCGTGGCGGTGCCATCCTGCTCGGCGCGGCGGTGGTGGCGGCCGTCCTGGTCGGGCAACGACGTGCGGGCGACCGTGCCCTCGTGCCGCTCGCCCTCTTCCGCGACCGCGGGTTCGTCACCGGGTCGTGGGGCGCCACGGCCGCGTCGTTCTGCGTCGGGTCCGCTCCGATCCCGCTCATGCTCGACCTGCAGCAGACCCGCGGGCTGAGTGCCGGAGCGGCGGCGCTCGTGCTCGTGCCGATGGGGATCGCGTGCCTGGCGTCGGCGCCGATCGTCGGCCGCACGACCAACACCGCCGGCCCCCGGGCGACCGCGACGGTCGGCGCCGTCCTGCTCGTCGTGTCGGTGGCACTGACCGCGGTGCTCGTCGGTGCAGCGGCACCACTCTGGACGATCGCCGCGGCCTTCACCGGGTTCGGGATCGCGAACGCGTTCGTCTGGTCGCCGTTCTCCCTCGCCGCGGTCCTCGGAGCGGGCCCCGCGACGGTCGGGGCGGCCTCGAGCGTCTTCAACACCGTGAAGCAGCTCGGTGCCGTGCTCGGCAGCACCGCTACCGCCGTGATGCTCGCCACGGCGGGTGACGCGGTCGCGCTCGGTGCGCTCGCGCTCGTGGCCTGCGGCGCCGTGGTCGCCGCGCGTGCGCTGTCCGGCCGTCCGGGGGCCCCGGTCGTGCTCACCGGCGAGATCGTCCACGGCGCCGGGGTCGGGCACGACCTGGGGTTCCCCACCGCGAACCTCCGGCCCGAGCGTGGCGCTGCTGCTGCTGTCCCCGTCGACGGGGTCTACGTCGGGTGGCTCGCTGCTCCCGTCGGCGCTCCGGCACGGCATGCGCTCGTGTCGATCGGCAGCAACAGCACCTTCCCCGACCGACCGCGCACGGTCGAGATCCACGTGCTCGACTTCGACGGCGACCTGTACGGCTCGGTCGTTGAGCTCACCGTCGGACGACGCATCCGACGCCAGCGCACGTTCCGCGGGCCGGACGCGCTCGTCGCCGCGATGCGGTCCGACGAACGCCGTGCGCGCGCCGTGCTCGCTCGTTCCTGACCGTTCGTTCCCCGAGGAGGACCCATCGTGCACGACCGCTTCATCGAGGACCCGCTGGACATCCGCGAGGCCATCGCCGAGGTGCCCTCCGTCGTGGCCGCGATCGCCGCGTGCGTCGACGGGGTGCCCGTGGTCATGGTGGCGACGTCCTTCACGGTCGGTGTCTCCCACGACCCGCCGCTCGCCACGATCGCCGTGCAGCACTCGTCGACGACGTGGCCGGATCTCGCCGCAGCGCCGACGCTCGGCATCTCGGTGCTCGGCGACGGGCACGGGCCGCACACGGTGCAGTTGGCGTCGCGGGACCGTGCCCGTCGTCTGCGCGGCCTCGAGTACGCCACCGCGGACTCCGGCGCGGTCCTCCTCGACGGTGCGCACTCGTGGTTCGAGTGCTCGGTCGAGGGGGTCCACCGTGCGGGCGACCACGACATCGTCGTGCTCCGCATCCTGCGAGTCGCGCGGGATGCTGCACGGTCGGCGCTCGTCTGGCACCGGCCAGCGCGTTCGAGGGGAACAGTTGAGCTGCGACCGTAGCGAGGGGCGCCTCGTGCGCCCCGTGTCACACGAACGGGGAGCAGAGGTCGTGCGCACTCCTGCCCTACGGTAGGCGGGCCGGATCGATGCGTCCGTATCTGTCGCGGCGCGCGCCCGGCGGGGACAAGGCATGCGCACGACCCGAGGCCACCGCTCTGCCGCGGTGCTGGTGACCGCCCTCGTCCTCGCGCTCGTCGGGGCGCTCCTGCCGAGCAGCGCGCAGGCAGCGCCGACGACCGGCAACGACGTGCTGCGCGGCGTGCGGTACACCGCCTACGGTCACTCGTTCGGGCAGGTGCATCCCGGTTCCGGCGCAGTGCCGAGCAGGATGTACCCGGCGATGGTCCGTGACGGCCTCGGCGCGGACCCGGCACTCTGGTCGAACCAGACGATCAGCGGGGCGTCGACGGCGCAGATCCTCGCCCGTGCGCGCTCGACCTGGAACCGCGGCGACTACGGGGTCGTCTCGTACCTCGGGAACCAGAACGACGTCGGCCGGCACGTCCCCGAGACCACGTTCAGGGCGAACGTCCGAGGGTTCATCGACTGGGTTCGTGGCACCGGGCCGTTCCCACCCACGATCGTCATCGTGCTCGACACCCCGTCGACGACGAAGGGCTACGCGCGGTACCCGTCACCACCGACCGACGCTGACGTCGCCCGGTACAACCGGTCCCTGCGCAGCGTCGTCTCGGAGTACCCGAAGGACGGATCGGTCATCATCGCCGATGCGTCCACCGGATGGGACAAAGCGACGATGCTCGGGCCGGACGGCCAGCACCCGAACGACCTCGGACTGGCGCACATCACCGAGGCGATCACCTCGGCACTGAGCGCCGTGCGACCGCGCGAGGGGCAGAACGTCCTCACGCCGGCACCGTCGGTCAGCTACGACTCGTTCAACCGGCATCCGGGAAGGCAACCAGAACCCGGAAGTGGCGATCACCCGGTACGTCGTCGAGGGCACGTTCGATGCGTACTCCTGGCAGACCGTCGCCCGGAAGGCGCAGCTCATCAACCAGGTCATGCGCGGCCGACTCGACTCCCGCGAGATCGACGACGTCGGCGACACCGCACTCACCGCCAACGAAGCCAAAGCCCTCGCCTCCGGCAATCCGCTCCTGCTCGAAAAGGCCGACGCCGACATGGCCCTCCAGAAGCTCCGCCGCCGCGAGACCGCCCACCACCGCGCCCAAGCAGCCCTCCGCCACACCCTCGACGCCGGCACCACCCGCACCCAGACCCTCGAACGCGACCTGGCCCTCCTCGAGGCAGCCCCGGAACGCACCGAAGACATCGCGGGGGACCGGTTCCAGATCACGATCGGTGACCGCGTCTACGACTCCCGGCCCGACGCCGCCGACGCGATCGCCAAATGGGCACAGCAGAACGGCGTCCAGTACTTCTCACCCCTCAGCTCCAGACCGCTCACCCTCGGCCGCGTCGGTGGCCACGAGATCTCCGTGCACGCCGCGTACTCCCTCGACGCCGCCCGCCGCGTGGAACTCGTCCTCGCCCTCCGCGACGTCCCACGGACCGCCGCGCACGTCACCCAGGATGACCTGCACCGGGGGAGCATCGGCGTCGTGCGGCAGCTCGAGAACAAGACCCACTCAATCCCGCGCACTCTGCAGAACGTCACCGCCGAGTTCGACGAGCAGCGCCAGGAACACGCGGCGATCGAGCACCGCATCGGGCAGCCATCCCCGCACACCGCTCTGCTCCGCGACGCGCAGGCCCGCGTCGACGACATCGACGAGCGGCTGCACGCCCGGGCGGAGAAGCCGGCGTCACCATTCCGGCGGACCACACAGCCGACATCTGGGCCGCGCACGCCGTCGTCGACGTACGAACCGTCATACCGGACGGCAACCGCGACGGCAGCACCGGAACCGAACTGGACGACGTAAACCGGCCGGCAGTGGGGCCGTTGAAGATCCGCCGCACACAACATAACTCTGCCAGGAATTTCGTCTAGCAGAAAAACAGAACGGCCCGGCTCACAGAAAGCGTGAGACGGGCCGTTCTTTCTACTTCGTTTAGAAAACTGTCGTGATGGCAGACGATACGTGGTCCCACAACTGGAACGTCGTAAGCATCGTCGTCAACACGAGAGAGATAAACGAAATAACTACCGTGGAACTTTTACGCGCTGGCGTAACGTTTTCATCCACGGTAGACTCGATACGAACACGGACAACGCGATGGACGCGCATCCGCATGGACATGGCGAAGCGCCTGGCCATGGAGACCTCTCCGCTGACGGTGAGCGGCCAAGTTCGACCGTCAGCTGGTTGTGCAGGACAGACCGCCCCAGCATTGCTGGGGCGGTTCTGTATCCGGGGCCTTCCCGAACGCTAACTACTCTACCGTGGATTCCCGACTAACTGTGAGGGTCCGTGTTGATCCGTGCATTCCGCGGATGGGGCCAAGCGCATTGCTTGCTATTTTCGCGGTCACTGCGCAGTGCTGGAGGCCTGGACCTCTACTCGCAGCAGGTCGGCCGCGAGCATGTACACCCAGGAAACGCAGGACTCAACCTCGGCCTGAGAGAGATTCGCGTGGACACCCTTGCTTGCCAGGTCGTCGAGCGACTTCAGTCGCGTGCCCAACGTCACCAGATTCGAGGCGAGTAGGTCGGCATGTGTTGAGCGCCCCTTCCGCTCGTGCACCCACGTCGTGAGCCGGTTCCGGTAGTGGTCATCGTCCATCGAGCGGGTCACCCCGTCGACGCCCGTCACGGGGGGTCCCGGCGGGTAAAGGGCATCTGCCAGGGCCTTGATCGCCCGCCGGCACGATGTCGCGGCCTGACTGGCGGCCTCACTCTCGTTCTCGCTGGAACGGCTCTCGGCGGCCCGGAGCGCTTCGAGGGCCTTCGGTGCGCGTCTTGCGAGCTCCGTCTCCACGAACTCGCGTCCACGTGCAACGGAGTCGGGCACCACCTCGCCGGCGAGGATCTGCGCCTCTGCGTCGAGGACGTAGGTGTAGGCGGCGTCCTTCACGCGCTCGAGGACCCCGCGGCGTTCTGTGAGGGGCATCGACAGTGTCGACCGAGCCTTCTGGCGTTCGATGAACGCCAGGCCGGTGTCGAGGGGGGTCATCCCGGCGGGGATCTCGTCGTCGTGGATTGCTTCCATGGAAGTGAGCACTGACTCGAGCTCCGCGACCGACTGGCTGAGAACGGCCTTCTGCCCGTCGATCGTCACGGTCCGACGCACGGAGATGGCCTTCCCCGCCACCTCCCACCGTCGCTTGGCCTCAACCTCGCCGATTTGGGCCGACAGGCGTGCGAGCAGTTCGCGATTGCGAGGCTGGCTGGAGTCGTCGATGCCCTGCACCTCCATCCGGAGCCAGAATTCCGCGAGGACGTCCTGGCGGAGGATCGCGACGCGAAGGGCGGCACGGGTAATGACGCTCGCTGGAGCGTTCGTAGCAACCGCCGAGAGGGTGTCGTCGATCGCATGCGCGATCCGGTCGGAGGGAGCTTCCATGACGTGAGATTACTGAAGGAGAACCGACAGCAGCGTGTTTACGGAGCGGCGCTAAGGACGGAGCTTCCGACGGACGTACTCGAAGGTGCCCGCTCCATAGGTCGCGGCCTCATAGAACGTGCCGGGCTCGAGGAAGCCTGCACCGGCCTGCAACACGACGTACGAAAGGCCCACGGTGAACGCGAGGATGATCGCGATGTCGACGTTGTGGCGTCGGGCGAAGTCTTCGAGTCCGAGCACGGCAACCTGGTCATGGACACCAGGCGCTGACGTGGTTGTCGCCTCGGCAGCCGCGTCGACGGCCCGATCGATCTCATCCCGATCCTCGCGCGGCAGGTCGTCCAGCGCGGCCGACAGTCTATGAGCTCTCCGCGAGATGGCGGCGTAGTCCGGACCAAGTGGGCCAGGCGTACGAATCGAGCTGGCCAGGTCGCTGAGCGCGTCGAGGACTTTCAGCTGTCGCACGATCGGGGTCCACAGCGACGCCAGGCCGTCGGCCATGGTCCCGGACTGGCCAAGCAGCGCCGGGGTGACAAGGGCCGCCGGGCGAGCCCACTGCTGAGCCAGCAACTCGGACGCGAAGGACTGCGTGGCAACGTTCAGGCGGAGCGTCTCTGTCATCTGCAGCACCGAGCTCCGCAGGACCTCGTTCGCGAAGAAGTTCGTCTGCATGGCCCCGGCGATCGACGCGACCTTCGCGGTATCGACGACCTCGCGCCGGTACGGCTCGAACACTCGGCTCGAGGCAGTGAGATCCGTGAAGACGCTTGACGCACGGACCGCCGGTTCGGTGAGCTGCTTGATCGTCGCGCCGATGCCGCTACTGCGAATCATCTCGCGCTGCATGTCGGCGAAGAACCTGGTGTCGATCAACGCGCCGCGCTTGAAGAAGTTGCTCGTATCGACGAGCTTGCTCGAAGCAGAGCCGGCGCTCGTGCCCGCCTTGAGGGCACCTTGGAAGATCCAGCTCGGGTCATAAAAGGAGAACGAGGACGCCATGGATTGATCGTCGCACGACCGACCGACGGCCAGGCGGGAGCGCGGGCCTCGAGCCACCGCCAGAGGTGGGCGGACGACTCGAAGCACCACGCGTCATGCCGGTTCGGTGGGCCAGTTCGCCAGTTCAGAGAGCGCGCTTTGGATGAAGCCCATGACCACGTCCACGGGGATCTCCGCTTCGTCGATTGTGACGACGGAAACTTTCTGTGTCTCGTCGTCGCGATAGACCTGGAGCACGAGGCGGTCGTTCAGATCGTAGAGTTCGACTCCAACCCCATCTCGAGATCCGACGTAGCTGGCGTACTTGGTGCTGTAGTTCGTCATGGTTCCAACAGTCCTAGGTAGTCCTTGCCGTTTCTGTCAACGCCGATGCGGATCCCGCGGCCGTGACTGTCGAAGTACTCGGTGACCATGTCCTTGCGCTCGATGCGGAGGTTCGGATCGTTGAGTATCTCGTCGATCAGCTTCGCTGCTTTCGAGTTGCGTTCGTTGAGAGGGCCGCTGTTCAGAGGTTCGAAGGAGCCACCTGGTCGACTGCCGTGCTTCTGGAAGGCGCGGGCCGCCCAGTTCAGGCCGTTCTTGTTTGGTGCCGCCGCGAGGGCACGTGCTTCGGAGATCGCGGCGACTCGTGATTCCGCGGCTGCGCCGGCGCGGATGGCACCGCGGACGGCAAGGCCGTCACCGGCCGTCGCGACGGTCGTTGCGGCCACGCCGGTGACGACACCGCCGCCGTACCAGCCCGTGTTGGACGTTACGATGCAGCGGCCGTCCGGCGCGACGTTTTCTGTGATGATCTGTGTGAGGCCGAAGCTCGCGCCGTCTCCGAACCCGACGGCGAAGGACGCGAGGTTGCCCGTCCATCCGTGGGTGAGAGCGTCGCCGATCGCGAGGCCAGTGGGGCTGACAGTGAAGTCGGAGAAGGACTGTGCGATCGTCCTGGCGCCTGAATTCCAGTTCGAGATGGCGTCGGATCCCCACCAGAGGCCTGTTGGATCGGTGTTGAGGATCGGGTTGTTGCCCGCGTATGCGTACGGCTGGCCGGTCGCGTCGATGGCGGGGTCGAAAGTCGTGAATTGCCCGGTGGTGGGGTCATAGCTGCGGGCGCGGAGGTAGACCAGTCCGGTGTCTGCGTCGGTGAGGCCTCCGGTGTACCCGATTGCGGGCATGCTGCCGACGTCTCCGAGTAGGTTGCCGAAGGCGTCGTAGCTGGCGGTGCCCGTGACCGTGCCGGCGTCGTCGGTTGCAAGTCGGGGCGAGCCGATGAGGTCCGTCGTCAGGTAGTTGGCTGCGCCGGTCTGGTTGTTGATGCTGATGACCGGTGTGCTGGTCGACCCGTAGATGTATGTGTTGGCGCCGTCATCGAGCAGCAACGGCAGCGCGCCCACCGTGGACCAGGTGAGATGCACGGTGGAGCCGTCCGCTGTACGAGACGTGCGAAGTCCGTCGCCGTTGCTGGTATACGAGATCGCGTCGCCGCTGACGCCAGTCACCTTGTTGAGGCTCCCGGAGCTGTCGTAGCCGTAGTGGACATCGGCCGAGCCAGACGCGGAGCTGATTCGGTTCCCGGCGCCGTCATATTTGAACGTCGATGTGGCCGCGGCCGCTCCCCCGGCTTCGTGGGTGGTCATGCGGGTCACCTGTTGCGCGCCGTTGTAGGTGAGGGTGCTGCCGTTGCTGGTGGTGAGCGAGCCCGCGGGGGTCGCCGCGTAGGGCGTCGCGTTGCTCGAAGTGAGCTGCCCGAGCGCGTCGTACGTGTACTGCTGCGTCGGAGCGTCCACGGCCGACCCGGAAGTTGTTGCGGAGGCAACTTCACCGGACGCCGTGTACGAGTAGCCGAACGATGCGAGCGGGTCAGCGCCGTCGGTGGAGGTCATCGACGTCACCTGACCGGCGCTGTCGTAGCCGATCGTGTCGGTGACGCCGTTGCCGGCGGTCTGCTGCTGCAGGTTGCCTTTCGCGTCGTAGGTGAAGGACACGGCGTGCCCGTCCCAGTCGGTGACCTTCGTGACCTGCCCGGACCCGTTGCGCGTGTAGTCAACCGTTTTCCCACCGGGGTAGCGGACGTTGGCGACGTTGCCGGCGTCGTCGTAGCCATATCCGATGCGGGTGCCGGCACCGTTCGTCTCCGAGGTGAGCCGGCCGTCGGCGTCGTACTCGTAGGCGCTGGTACCGGTGGCATCGGTCATGCTGACGCGATTGCCGACTGCGTCGTAGGAGTACGTCGCCGGGGCGTCGCTTCCGGCGGCTACCTTTTGGAGGTTGCCGTTGTCGTCGTAGGAGTAGGTCGTGACGGTGCCGTTGCCGTCGGTTGAGGTCTTCACCTTCCCGGCCGAGTCGTACGTGTACGCAGTGGTGATCCCGCCCACGTCGGTCTTGCCGGTGCGGAGCCCGGCGTCGTCGAACGTGTACCGGGCGGTCCTGCCGTCCGGGTTCGTGAACGAGGTCACGTTGCCGAGCTCGTCGTACGTGAAGCGCTTCGTGGACGCGTCAGCCAGGGTGACGGTGTCAGCTGCACCGTCGTCGGTGTAATGCGTGCGCGTCACGCGGCCGCCCGGGTCCGTGACCGACACCTGCTGACCGGCAGCGTCGTACGCGTAGGTGGTCTTCCGACCGAGCTGGTCCGTGGCCGTCGTCAACTGTCCTGCGTTGTCGTAGACGTTCGCGGTGACGCCGCCGTCAGCGGCGGTCATGGAGGTGAGGTTGCCGCCCGCGTCGTACCCGTAGAGCGTGGTGTGACCTTCAGCGTCTGTGGTGGATGCCTTCTGCCCGAGCACCGTCCACGTCGTTGAGGTCACCGCGCCGGCGGGGTTGGTTGACGACGTCAGCCGGCCGGCCGGGTCGTAGGTGAACGTCGTCTTCTCGCCCGCGCTGTCGGTCGTGGTGAGCTGTTGACCAGCCATGTCGAATGTGCTTGAGGTCGTCCGGCTGTTCGGATCCTCGACAGCGACGATGTTCCCATCGAGGTCGTAGGAGGTCGCCGTCGCCTTCCCGCGTGGATCCGTGATCGACAGGATCCTGCCCGCTGCATCCAGCGCGCGTGTGGCTTCGGGGACGCCCGGTGCGGTCACACCGATGATTCGGCCAGCCGAGTCGTATCGGGTTGTCGTTACGCGTCCGTTGGGGTCAGTGACCGTTTGCTGCTGTCCAGCGCTGTTATACGTGTAGAGCGATACCCCTCCGGCAGCGTTCTGCCATGTGGCCGCAGTGCCGTCGGCGTTTCGCGTCCACGTCTGCGTGCGTCCGGATGGGCTGACCGACTTGAGTAGATTTCCGTCAACGTCGTAGGTGTTGGACGTTGTGCGACCCATGCCGTCAGTCGTCGATGTGACCTGGTTGAACCGGTTGTAGGTGTTCGTCGTGGTGCGGCCGAGCGGGTCCGTCTTGACCAGAACGTTCCCGGCCGCGTCGTAGGCAAAGGTCGAGATGTTGCCGCGGGGGTCGGTCTGCTTGACAAGGTTTCCCGAGGAGTCGTACTCACTGAGAGTTGACCTCGCTGCGGGGGTCGTGGCTCCTTCGACCAGTTTGACGATGACGCCGTTTGCGTAGGTCTCCGTTGTCACGCCTCCGTCAGGGGCCGTGATGGTGGTGGTGTCGGAGGTGTATGCGAATTTCGTGACACGCCCGATCGGATCACGTTGATCTGTAACCCTGTGCTGGCTGTCGTACGAGTTCTCGGTGCGCCCGCCGCCGGGCTTGGTGATGGAAGTGACGTAGTGCGACGGGTCGTAGGTGTACTTCCACACCACGCTGTTGACTGCTCTAACGACCTCGAGGTTGCCGGCGCTGTCGTAGGCGTAGAACACCGAGCGGCCCGCGGAATCATCCGCCTTCGTGATATGACCGTTTGACCAGGTGAGGTCGATGCTCCGGCCGCCGGACCCGACGATTGAGGTAGCTGTGGTGCCGGAGTACCGGACAGTGGTTTCGTTTCCCGACGTGTCTCGGAATGTACTGACCCTCCCGGCGTCGTTGAAGACAATCATCTCGGCGCCCTTGCGCGTGAATGTCCATGATCCGGTTGTCGGGTCTTGTGTGAGGGAAGCGAGAATGCCAGTGCTCGCGACCCACGCTCCCGAGCTGTCCAACGTGAAGTAGATCTGGGCGCCGTTTTCCTGGTCGATTCGAACTACGGACGGTTTCCCGCCGTCGCCGTCGCCGTCGCCGTCGCCGTCGCCGTTACCGGTGATGGTGAGCTTCGCGTCGATGTTGGAGGCAGAGCCGTACCCGAACACCCCGTCGTGTGGCGCGTTCGAAGTGGAGTAGGTGCGTTCGAGTGCGACTTTGGGGCCGATGCCGGGGAGGTCGAGGTCTGTTGCGGAGTGCCAGTACTCGCCGGTGGCCGTGTTGATTGGGTCTGCATGGGAGCACCCGCAGTTGGTTGCCGCTGGGTTCCCACCCCCAGCTTGGCTAGTGGCAAGGCTGTCCGTGAAGCTCGTCCAAGCCGTTCTGACGGGAGGGTGCGTGGCTACGCGGGTGTCCGTGGCGAGCTCGACGCGCGTGCCGATGATGCCATCGGTTCGGGCGTCTCCTTCGATGTGCACTGTGGTTGTGTCACCATTCAAGTCCACGCGACTCGCTCGCGCGATTTCGGTAGCTGACCCGTCCGGGCGTTGCCCCATGAGAGAGATGTGGCAGTCGATGAAGTAGAGATCGGAACGCTCCTCGCAGACGCGGCCGGTCTGTGTGAAGCCCTTCGCGGAGAAGTCGGCGGAGTAGCTGAGCCGGCCGTCGGATCCACGTGAAAGCCTCAGGTTTGAAACCTTGACCGTCGCCTTTTCGGGGTAAGGGTCAGTGACGGAAGTCCATGGTGATGTGACATCGGCGGTGTCTGCGCGGGCGATTGACAGGACGGCGCGGACCTGTAGAACGCGAGCGCTCTTCGTTGTGCCGCTGAACTCGTAGGAGCCCGGGTCTCCGATGAGGTCGAATTGATCGCGACGGCCAAGTTGATCCGTGGTGCCGTTGTCGAGCTTTGCTTGCAATGTCATGAAGCATGCGTACCCACCCCACGTCGAGCTGCCATTGGCGCAGGGGCGGCCGGTCTGGGTGAACCCCGACGCGGAAGCGGTAGCTCGGAAGCTTAGGCTGCCGTCATCACTCCGGCTCATGTGAATCCCGGACAATCCGACCGTGGCCGCGTCTGGATAGCGATCCGATACCGGGACCCAATCGGTATGGATCGAAGACTTGCTGCTCGCCAACGTTGCTCGGATGGCAGAGATCTTCGTGACCGATGCCTGGCTGTTGAAGGACGTAGCCGTCGGGTCGCCCTCATGGTCGACCATCACAGCTTGATCGAGGGTCATGAAGTCGCCGTCAGCCGTTTTCGCCTCGAGTCGGACCGAGCAGCTGTCGCTGCCGTAGACGGACGAGCGGTTCTGACAGATTCGCCCGGGTTGCGTGAACCCGCGTTCAGTGGTGCTCGCCGTCCAATGAAGTTGACCGCTCGGTGCACGGTCGACGTGGACGGAGTCAAGCGTGATGGACGCCTCCCGAGGGTAGTTGTCGTCAACGGTGCGCCAGGGAGTAGTAATCGAGCCCTTCGAGCCTTCAACCGCCACGCGGAACTCGGTCACGGTAGCCAACGCGACCGTTCCGGAGATTTCCCACGATGCCGGGTCGCCTGTCGTGTCGACGCGTGAAAGAGAGCCGAGGGTCGTCGTGGTGCCGTCGACTCCACGCGCGTACGCGACGAGGTTGCAGTAGTCGTAATAACCAGACGAACCGTCCTGGCACGGCCGACCAATCTGAGTGAACCCGGCTGCGGTCGCCTTCACCTCGAACCTCAGTCTGCCGTCTGGCTCGCGCGAAAAGTTCGCCGAAGTGGCGGCTACGGTCGCAGCCGACGGATACGAATCTCTGACGCTTTGCCAGCCGGAATTCTGCTGAGAGTATCCCTGCGACGTCGACGCATAAAGTTCCGCGGAGAATGCATCAACCGGAGCCATCTTGCTGGTCGACGCGTAGTTCTTCGCGAAGGGGTCTCCCTTTTCATCGAGGGAACCGATTCGGTCGATTTCGCGGGTTGTGCCGTCCTGATACCGCACTCGGACCGTGAGTGTGCAGGAAGAAAACGATCCGGATCCCTCGGCACATGCCGAGTGTGGCCCGGTGAATCCCGAGACGCCGACGTCGAAGTTGTAGCTCGCGGACCCGTCTGAGTTTCTGCCGAAGTCGTTAACCTGCAGAGAGACACCGCCCGCGACCGCCGCGGACGCCGCGACAGGGGTGAGCAGCGCGCTCACCACAACCACAATTCCAGTGACGGCCACCAGCAACTTGCTTCCTCGTGCGAACATCGCACTGAGCATGGTGAATTCCAAGCTTTCCCCCCTGAGTCTTTCAGCCTGACCGTATCCTGAGTGCACTTGCAGGAGCATCCCCACTACGGGGCGCACGGAGTTGGCGTCTTTTTCGACGGCCCGAGAGCATCGTGCCGCGGCGGCTAAACATCATCGCCTACGGGTAGCCCCCCTCTGAGCCTGGGGTTCAGCGGCTGGTGTCCGCCCGGTGGTGCCGCAGGTGCCGTCCTGGCTCCGGAGGTGTTCGGGGACCTGGCGGAATCGTTCCTGGCACTGCAAGGGCCGAACAGGTGGGGGCGCTGGGCTTCAGCACGATTGGATAGCTCCGACTGCTCGATTTGACCTAAGATAAATTATCGGCAGTCCGTTGGCGGCCTTGCGTGACCTCCCCGCGAGAGCGCCGATCAGTAAGAAGTGATCTGCTCTGCCCCTGGATCGCCGATCCAGTTAGAAGTGCCGAGCAGGCGACGCAGGATGTGGTCTGCTGCGCGCGGCAGGGCGTACGGAAGCAGGGCCCGCCAGGAGATTCCGTCGGCAAAGCGCGAAAGCTGTCGACGCGGATCCATCCGTCGCGGCTGTTCCGTCTTCTCGGCGCTGCAACGATCGTGATCAGTTGCGTCGTGATCGAGCTGGGCCTTGATTCAGTCAGCTCGAAGTTTCGTCTCAGGTCCGACAGCACTACGCACACGAGGAGCAACCGGGTGATCGTCAAGCGAGGGAAAGAAGTGCAAGCTGCGATCATCGCGTCCGTCTTCGTCATCCTCGGTGCGGTGTGCCTGCTGACGCCGCTTCGCGACCTCGTTACCCGTCGTGGTTTCCCGATGTGGGTGCTCGGGCTCGTGTTCGTCTTCGTAGGCTGCGTCTTTTGGTTCGGAGTGATCCAGAACGTGCTGCGTCGAGGACGCGGCAACTGACGGGGGCCAGAGTGAGCACGACGGGTGGGACGCTTTTGGGCGCGCTACTGCTCCGGTGAACCTCAATGGCTGATTCGCTGGCGCTCTGGGGCCTCGGCGGCGCGTTCGTGCTGATCGGATGCGCGACTGCTGCATACCCGACGGAGATGCGCGACTTCCTCCAGCGGCAGATCCGCACCGTCCAGGGCAAGAAGGCCGCCGATCGTTACGCCCGGCTCCCCACGGCGCTCTTCCGTGCCCTTGGCATCGCAATGCTCTGCGTCGGCATCGTGCTCGGCGCGTTCGGAGCGACGGGCGGCTGAGCGTCGACAGATGGCTGAGCGCGCCGAAGGCCTCGATCAGCCCCGCACGACCGCCGCCACCGTCGCCACGACGACCTCCCGCCGCCGCGCCGCACCAACCTCGTCCGTCAGCCGGGCGTACTCCGGTGTCGCACCACTCCACAGCGCAGCGGTGTGGATCACGACCCCGAGGAGCTCCGCCGCCGAGAACGCCGTCGGCAGCCGTCCGTCCCGCTGCGCGTCCTCGATAGCCCGGAGCTTCGCGGCGTTGCTCTGCACCACGGCGTCGATCGGGTGCGAGGTGTCACCCCGCTCGAGCCGGTACCAGGTCGCCAGGCGCTGCACCCACGGCCTGTGCGCGTACGAGTCGTGCAGGCGTCCGGCGTACTCGGGGAGGTCGTCGGCGTCGATCGTGACCTCGTCGAGCGTCTCAGCGACCATCGCGTCGAAGACCGCGTCGAACAGGCCGTCCTTGCTGCCGAAGTAGTGGTAGATCTGCGCCTTGTTGCTCGCAGCGGCGGCGGCGATCCGGTCCACCCGCGCGCCGGCGATCCCGACCGCCGCGAACTCGTCGCGGGCGGCGACGAGGAGTCGGGCGCGGGTGGCGTCGGCGTCGCGGGGCATCGGCATCCGCCCACGTTATCAACCGGACGGTTGACAAGCGAGCAGCAGGGATGTTCCATGAGGGGAGTCAACCAACCAGTCAGTTAGGACACCATGTCCGTCTTCCTCGTCACCGGTGCCTCGCGGGGCCTCGGCCGCTCGATCGTCACCGCAGCCCTCGCCGCCGGTCACCAGGTGGTCGCCGGGGTCCGGGACCTCCTCGCCCTCGACGACCTCATCGCCGGCACCGAGCCGACGTCGGCCAGCGCCCAGCTCGTCCCGGTCGCCCTCGACGTCACCGACCCCGACGCCGCCCGTGCAGCCGTCCGCACCGCGGTCGGGCGCTTCGGACGGCTCGACGTGCTCGTGAACAACGCCGGGTACGCGAACCTCGCCAGCATCGAGGACGTCGACCCTAAGGACTTCCGCGCCCAGGTCGAGACGAACCTGTTCGGCGTGGTGACCCTCAGCCAGGAAGCCGTGCACGTCATGCGCGAGCAGGGCTCCGGACACATCGTGCAGGTCTCGTCCGTCGGTGGCCGCATGTCGACGCCGGGGCTCGGCGCGTACCAGACCGCGAAGTGGGCCGTCGGCGGGTTCTCCTCGGTGCTCGCGAAGGAGGTCGGGCCCCTCGACATCCACGTCACCGTCCTCGAGCCGGGCGGTATGCGCACCGACTGGGCCGGCTCGTCCATGACGGTCGCTCCGGTCCGGCCGGAGTACGAGGCGACCGTCGGCGTGTCCGCGCGGATGCACGGAGGCACGAGCATCGGTGCGAGCGACCCGGACCTCGTCGCCCAGCTCGTCCTGCAGGTCGTCGCGATGGACGAGCCGCCGCTCCGCCTGCTCGTCGGCCCGGACGCGTTCGAGCACGGGACGACCGCCGGTCGCGCGCTCCTGGCCGAGGACGAGCGGCACGAGGCGCTCAGCCGGTCGACGCAGGCGGCCGACGCGACACCCGAGCAGCTGGACCCGCTGGCGCACGCCTGAGTCGTGACCGCCCGCCGGACGGGAGGCGCGGTGCCAGCTGGTACCGCGCCTCCCGTCCGCGAACGGTGCCGTCGTCACGCGCTGGCCGACAGTTCACGGGGCGGGGAGCGCGTGAGGTGTCGGTGAGCGCGAAACGTCCCCTGCACGCGCACCCGCCCCCTCGCGTGCACGACGCACCGTGCGGGTACACGGTGCGTCGTGGTGTGGTCACGTCGCGACACGCGCCGTTGCGCGCCGCGACGCGAGTCCGTCGGCCGCGGGGCGGCAGGGGCTGGTCGTGCGGTCCCGGCCGTGGGTCCGGCCGGTGTCAGGAGCGTACGCAGGATCGGGGCTTCCGTGGCGGAGTGCTGCGGGATGCCGAACACGCCCTGCGGGTCCACGCAGGCGGGCGTCCGGTCAGGCGGCGGCCAGCGCGCCCATCTCGGCGACGACGGCGCGGAGCCTGGTGGCGAGTTCCTCAGGGCCGCTGACGGTCTCGCGGTGCGCCACCTCGGACAGCGCGGACATCACGAGCGCCACCGCGGTGCGGGCGGTCTGCTCGTCGGTCCGGGCCCCGACCGTGGCGAGCAGGGACTGCCGGGACTCGGCCATCCACTGCATGACCATCGCGGACATCTCGGGGCGGAGCACGAGCAGCTCCTTCATCCGGCGCCGGTCCTGCGACAGGGGCACGGTGGCGGCGACGAGGCCGCACAGGTCGTCGATGAACCGACCCTCGGCGGCGGCGAACCAGGTCGTGGCAGCCTCCGGGACCTCGACGGTGTCGAGGCCGAGGGCGGCGTGCGCCTTCGACGAGAAGTAGTTGAAGAAGGTCCGCGGCGAGACGTCGGCATCGGCGCAGATCTGCTCCACGGTGACCCCGTCGAGGCCGTGCGCGGAGACGAGCGTCAGCGCGGCGTCGTGCAGCGCCGTGCGGGTCTGCTGCTTCTTCCGTTCACGCAGCGAGCACGGCTCCGTCGCCGTCGTCGCGGGGATGGTGGTCACGGTCGCTCCTGGGGTGGTGGTGTGGGGCGCCCGTCCACGAAGGGGGACAGCGGACGGACGCCCCGGTCGGTCACCGACGCCGCGCGGGCTGCGTCGGGGTGGATCCGGTCATCGGGCCGGTGAAGGACCCCGCCTCGGCGGCGGCGAGACCAGCGGCGGCCTCGAGCTCGTCCTCGGCGGAGAGCCGGTCGTCGTCGGCGTCGCGCTTCGCACCGGCGGCATCCGCCTGCTCCTGCAGGGCCGAGCGCTGACGCAGCGGCGGCACCCGGAAGAACCAGGTGAGGACGAAGGCGAGCAGGATCACGCCGAGCCCGACCCAGTAGATCGTCACGGACGAGGCGTTGAAGCCCGCCATGAACGGCCGGGTGAGCCGGCTGTCCGCACCGGTCAGGAACGAGGTGTCGTTCGTGCTCATGGTGCTCGACCCGGAGTCACTGCTGTCCGAGACCTGCTTCGCGACGGCCGGGGTGAGCTCGCCCACCCAGTACGACCGCTCGGAGGCGTCCGACCAGTCGACGACGAACCTGCCGTCCTGCACCGAGGCGTGGGCCTTCTCGGCCGCTGCGGCGAGGGCCTGGTCCTGCACGGCTGCCGGGGCGCTCGCGGTCGCCTGCTGCACCTGCGCGGTGACGTCGTCGAGCGACGCCTGCACGTTCTGCTCGAGCGGGGTGACGATCGGCGACCAGATCTCGTCCATGACGCCGCGGTTCGCGGGCGCCGTGGCCACGGTCGGGTTCGTCGCCGCCTCGAGTGCCTGGCGCAGGTCGGTCCGGTCCGCGGTCGCGTGCAGGATGTTCGACGGCATGACCGAGAACAGGATGGACAGGAGCACCGCGGTGCCGAGCGTGCCACCGATCTGGCGGAAGAACGTGGCGGACGACGTGGCGACGCCCATGTCCCGGGCCTCGACCGAGCCCTGCGACGCCAGGGTGAGCGACTGCATGACCGAGCCGAGCCCCAGGCCGATGAGGAACATGCCGATCATCAGGAACCAGAGCGGCTTGTCGATGGTCATGAACGTCAGCACGACGTAGCCGGAGGACACCAGCGCGGTGCCGATCACCGGGAAGATCCGGTAGCGGCCGACGCGGGCGACGATCTGGCCGGAGGTGATCGACGCGATCATGAGCCCGCCGACGAGGGGGAGCGTCGCGAACCCGGACTCGGTGGGGGTCAGGCCGACGACGATCTGCAGGTAGAGGGGGATGGTCAGCATGGCGCCGAACATCGCGAAGCCGACCAGGAAGCCGATGACGGTCGCCATCGAGAACGTGCCGGAGCGGAAGAGCTTGAGCGGGATGATCGCGGCGTCGCCCATCTTCGACTCGACGAGCAGCAGGACGACCAGGCCGACGACACCGATGACGTAGCAGGCGATCGCGGCGGGCGACCCCCAGCCCCAGGTGCGGCCCTGTTCGGCCACGAGCAGGAGCGGGACGAGCGTGACGATGACCGCCGTGGCGCCCCACCAGTCGACCTTCGGCTTCGCACCGTCGCCGCCGTGCACCTTCGGCAGGTGCAGGAAGACGAGCACCATGACGAGGGCCGCGATGCCGATCGGCACGTTGATGAGGAGCACCCAGCGCCAGCCGGTGATCCACAGGATCTCGGAGGAACCGGCGAGCAGACCGCCGATGAGCGGGCCGATGACGCTCGAGATGCCGAACACCGCGAGGAAGTAGCCCTGGTACTTGGCACGCTCACGCGGGGCGAGGATGTCGCCCATGATCGCCAGCGGCAGTGACATGAGCGCACCGGCGCCGATGCCCTGCACGGCGCGGAAGCCGGCGAGCATGAGCATCGAGGTCGACATCGACGAGAGCACGGCGCCGAGGATGAACACCACGATGCCGAAGATGTAGAGGGGACGGCGTCCGAAGATGTCGGAGAGCTTGCCGTAGATCGGCGTCGCGATCGTCGAGGTGATGAGGTACGCGGTCGTGACCCAGGCCTGCTGGTCGAGCCCGTGCAGGTCGTCACCGATCGTCCGGATGGCCGTGCCGAACACCGTCTGGCCGAGCGAGGACAGGAACATGCCCGCCATCAGCCCGTAGATCACGAGGAGGATCTGGCGGTGGGTCATCAGCGGCTGCTGACCGGCTGCGGCGGAGTCCGTGGGGACCCCGGCTGCGCGTCGGCCGTGCTGCACCGGGACGGGTGCGGTGGCGGTCATCGAGCTCCTTGCTTCGTACTGTGTTTCCTGCTGTGAAAGTTTGCAGACCGCGCAACGATACATCCATTGCTTCCGACAAGCAACTAAATGTGGCCGCTACGCTGTGCGGCATGACCGAGGGCCGGGACGACGCCGAGCGACTGCTGCGCGCGCAGCTCGACCGACTGTGGGTCCGGCAGACCCTGCGGTCATCGCTCATCGAGTCGCGCGGGGGACTCGACCCCACGGCACGCGTGATCCTGCGCGCGGTCGACCACTTCGGGGCCGTGCGGTCGATGGCCATCGCGAACGCCACGGGGCTGTCGCGCCCGGTGATCAGCCGTCGCGTGGCGTCGCTCGTCGAGTCCGGGCACCTCGGCACCGAACCGGACCCGGCGGACGGTCGCGCCAGCCTCGTCTCGATCGCGCCGGCCGGACGCACGCTGCTCGACACGCTCGACGTCGCCGGCGCCGAGGTCTTCGACGACCTCACCGGGGCCTTCGCGACGGGGGAGCTGCACACCCTCGCGGGGCTCCTCGCCCGGCTGAACGACCGCGCCGACGCGGTCCTCGGGATCGGCGCCACGGACCGGCGCGACGCGTCCTGACGACGCGGCACGCGTCCTGGACGTGACCACGGGGCGGACGGGAGGCGCGGTGCGGGCCCGCCCCGCCCTCCCTCGCAGGCTCGGTCGGCGCGTCTCGCGTGCCGCTGGCGCGTCACCGCTGAGCGAGACGCGCCACACCGTCACTGCTGACGCCGTATTCGAGATACCGTTTCCGCATGAGCACGGACACCGCCACCACCACTGAGACCCTCGACGACGGGCCAGTGGTGACCTTCGCCGACCTCGGCCTGAGCGATGCTGTGCTCAAGGCCGTCAAGGACATCGGCTACGAGACCCCCTCCGCCATCCAGGAGGCCACGATCCCGACGCTGCTCGAGGGGCGCGACGTCGTCGGCCTCGCGCAGACCGGAACCGGCAAGACCGCGGCGTTCGCGCTCCCGATCCTGTCCCGCATGGAGGCCGGCGCCGAGGTGCCGCAGGCGCTCGTGCTCTCCCCGACCCGTGAGCTCGCCCTGCAGGTGTGCGAGGCGTTCGAGCAGTTCGCGTCGCACATGAAGCACGTGCACGTCCTGCCCGTCTACGGCGGCCAGGCCTACGGTGTGCAGCTGTCCGCGCTCCGCCGTGGCGTCGACGTGGTCGTCGGGACCCCCGGTCGCATCATGGACCACATCGCCAAGGGCACGCTCGACCTGTCCGAGCTGAAGTACCTCGTGCTCGACGAGGCCGACGAGATGCTCAAGATGGGCTTCGCCGAGGACGTCGAGACGATCCTCGCCGAGACCCCGGACGACAAGCAGGTCGCGCTCTTCTCGGCGACGATGCCCGCGCAGATCCGCCGCATCTCGCAGCAGTACCTCACCGACCCGGCCGAGATCACGGTCAAGACGAAGACGAAGACCGCCGCGAACATCACGCAGCGGTACCTCATGGTGTCGTACCCGCAGAAGGTCGACGCGCTCACCCGCATCCTCGAGGTCGAGGACTTCGAGGGCATGATCATCTTCGTCCGCACGAAGAGCGAGACCGAGACCCTCGCCGAGAAGCTCCGCGCCCGCGGGTACGCCGCAGCAGCCATCAGCGGTGACGTCGCCCAGGCCCAGCGCGAGCGCACGGTCAACCAGCTGAAGTCGGGCAAGCTCGACATCCTCGTCGCCACCGACGTCGCCGCCCGCGGCCTCGACGTCGACCGCATCACGCACGTCGTGAACTACGACATCCCCGTCGACATCGAGTCCTACGTGCACCGCATCGGCCGCACCGGGCGTGCGGGCCGCTCGGGCGACTCGATCAGCTTCGTCACCCCGCGTGAGCGTCGTCTGCTCTCGGCGATCGAGCGGCACACCAAGCAGCCGCTCACGCAGATGCAGCTGCCGACGATCGAGGACGTCAACGAGACGCGCCTCACCCGCTTCGACGACGCCATCACCGCGGCGCTCGAGCAGCAGGACCGCATCACGGCGTTCCGCGACATCATCGCCCACTACGTCGAGCACCACGACGTGCCGGCGGACGACGTCGCCGCCGCGCTGGCCGTCGTGGCGCAGGGCGAGGACCCGCTGCTGCTCGACCCGAAGGCCGACGAGCTGCGGAACCGCGTCGACCGCGACGGCCGTGGTGGCGACCGCCGCGACCGCGACGACGACCGCGGCGCCCGGGGCGAGCGGTCCGACCGTGGCCCGCGCCGCTCGCAGCCGATGACCGCCTACCGCATCGAGGTCGGGCGTCGGCACCGCGTCGAGCCGCGCCAGATCGTCGGGGCCCTGGCGAACGAGGGCGGCCTGCGACGCGACGACTTCGGGGCGATCCAGATCCGTCCGGACTTCTCGATCGTCGAGCTGCCCACCGACATGGACGCCGGTGTGCTCGACCGGCTGACGGACACCCGCATCAGCGGCAAGCTCATCGAGATCAAGCCCGACCGCCGCGGTGGCGGTGCCGGTGGTGCGCGTCGGTTCGACCGCGACGACCGTGGGCCGCGTGCCGGTGGTCGGGACCGCGACGACCGCGGCCCGCGTCGGTACGACCGCGACGACCGTCCGGAGCGCAAGCCGCGTCACTGAGGCACGACCGGGCGCGGGCTGCCCGCGCGGCGGATCACGGAACGCCCCGCCGTCCGGGTGCTGCCTTGCGGGATGACGCACGAGGGCGTGCGCTGCCCGCACGATCCCCGTGCCGACGGGTCCGCGGCGCCCGAGCGGTGGTCTGATACCCCTAGCCGTGGCGCAGGACCACGGGACGACCGAGGGGAACGCACGTGTTCAGAGCCGTAGTCACCGCCGCCGCAGCGGTGGCGCTCGTCATCGGGGGAGCAGCGCCGGCGACGGCCGCACCCTCGTCGGTGCCGGGTGCGCCCACCTCCGTCCGCGTCACCGGTGCCGCCGACAGCGCGACCGTCACCTGGGGACGGCCGGGGTCCGGTGCGAAGGTCACCGGCTGGCGCGTCACGGTGTCGCCCGCCGAGCAGCAGCCGGACGGCGGCGTCGACCGACTCCCGGCGACCGCCCGCTCCGACCGGTTCGGCGACCTGACCGCGAGCACGACCTACACGTTCTCGGTCCGTGCGGTCGGGACCCGCGGCGCGGGCAAGGCCGTCTCGGTGCGCTACACCGCGCCCGGGTCGGTCCGGACCGTGCAGTCGCTGTACGCCCTCGACGGCACCGGCTCCGTCGTGCGCTTCCCGGTCAGCGGGACCGGCGCACCGACCACGATCGCGCCGAACGGCGCGGGCTTCACGGCGGACGACGTCGGCGACGTCTTCGTGCCCTCGGGAGACCGCACGTCCATCGTGATGTACCCGGCGGGCGGCGCTGCTCCCCGGACGGTGGCGACGGGGCTGCACCTCGGCGCCGACCTGCGCTCGGACGTCGCCGGGAACCTGTACTGGGTCGACTCGTCGACGGGCGCGATCACCAAGCTGCCGGTGACGGGTGCCGCGCCGAGGGCGATCATCCCCTCGGCCGGGACCGGGTGGGCGGTCGGACGCGACGGCACGGTCTCCGCGGTGACGTTCGGCCGGGCGGGCGCGGACAGCACCGTCGTCTCCGTGTCACCCTCGGGTGCGCGCACCACGCGGAGCTTCCCGGAGACGGGGTACCGCGTGTTCGCCGGCGTCCTCGCCGACGGCCACGGCAACCTCTACCTGAACTACACCGCGACGGGTGCCTCCGGCGCCAGCGGGTGGGTGCTCCTGGCCGCCGGCTCGTCGACGCTCACCGCCGCCGACGACCGGCTCGCATTCGACTACGCGGCGACGACCACCCGTTCGCTGCTCATCGCCAAGTCTGCGGAGTGGTGCGCCGCCCCGGCGGACTCCAGCCCGACCGGCTGCTCGGCGGACAAGACGATCACGAGCGTCGTGTCCCGGAACGCCGACGGCTCCGTGGCCGAGCGGGTCACGAGCGGCGTGAAGGCCCAGGGGCGCGGGCTGTGGATCGGCGCCGCCGACGAGGCCGGCGACCTGTTCATCGACGTGCGTGCCGGTGCGACACCGGGCCTCTGGCGGCTCGACGCCGCCGGCGGCGTCGCCCAGCGGCTGTCCGCCGGAGCGTTCACGCGGTTGCTGGTGATCTGAGGTCGGACCCGACCGGACGCCGGACGCCAGGCGCGGTGCCAGCGGGTGCCGCGCCTGGCGTCCTGCCGTGCGTAGCGGTCACACCACACCCGTCACGGTCCGTCGGCACACCTCGTCCCACGGGGTCGGCTCGATCCCGAACCGGGCGCGGCTCGCCGAGTCGTCGACCACGTACGGCGCGGTCCACTGGTAGCCCATCTCGGCGATCTCGCGCATCATCGGCGACACCAGGCCCATCGCGCGGAACACGCCGACGGGCATCCGACCGACCCGCACCGGGGGCTTCCCGGCCGCGGCCAAGACCTCGGTGAGCGCCTGCACCTGCGTCCGGGGCGCGTTGCTCGGCACCATCCAGGTGCGCCCGTGGGTGCCCTCGTCCGCACCGGCGGCGACGAGCATCCGTGCGACGTCGAGCACGTCGGTGAAGGTGTGCGGCAGGTCGGTGCGTCCGACCATGGACACGGACCGGCCCTCGAGCGCGGCCGGGAGCACGCGGGTGACGTGCCCGTTCTGGCCGATGCCGGGGCCGACGTAGTCCGACGCGCGGACCTCGACGGCGCGGACCCGTCCGGCCTCGTGCGCGGCGCGCGCATCGGCCCAGAGGCGTGCCCGCAGGATGCCCTTGTGGTCGGTCGCGGCGTCCGGCAGGCTCTCGCGCATCGGGCCGTCCACCGGACCGTACGGGTAGAGGTTGCCGGTGATCGCGTACACGGCGCCGGTCCGTTCGGCGGTGGTGAGCAGTGCGGTCGCGAGCGGCGGCCAGGTCCGTTCCCACTGCGTGTAGTCGCCGGGGTTCGCGCAGTTGTAGAGGACGGCGGCCCCGTCGGTGACGCGGGTGAGCGCGTCGGCGTCGGACGCGTCGAGTGCGACGTGTTCGACGCCGTGGACACCCGTGTCCCGGCCGGACCGGGTGACGACGGCGACCCGCTCGCCCTGCTCGGCGAGGAGTGCGGCGACGTGACGGCCCACGGGACCGGCGCCGACGACGACGTGCTGGTGTGACATGACTTCCTGCTTTCGTTCGTGAGCGAGAGCACCGCTCTCTGTGTCCAGGATGCACGCCCGGTCGTCGAATTGCAAGAGCAGTGCTCTCGTTTGTGTGCAGTGCTCTCGCGTGGCATGGTGGAGGGATGACCGACACGGCCCCGACCGCCCGAGCCCGCGCTCGCGAGGCGGTGCACGCGAGCATCCTCGCCGCCGCCCGGGTGCGGCTCACCGACGAAGGTCCATCGCAGCTGAGCCTGCGGGCCGTGGCCCGTGACGTCGGCATGGTGTCGTCGGCCGTCTACCGGTACTTCCCGAGCCGCGACGACCTGCTGACGGCGCTGCTCATCGCCGACTACGACGAGCTCGGGGCCGCGGTCGAGGCGGCCGACGCGGCAGCGGGTCCGGCCCCGGGGGCACGGTGGGTCGCGGTCTGCCGAGCGATCCGCACCTGGTCGATCGCCCACCCGGGGGACTTCGCGCTCCTGTTCGGCTCGCCGGTGCCCGGGTACGCCGCGCCGCGATCGACCGTCGAGCCGGCGTCGCGGACGACGCTCACGATCGTGCGGGTGGTCGCCGATGCCGTGGCCGACCCCGGGTACCGGGCGCCGGACGCGCCCCGGTCGGGCCCGGGCCGGCTCACGCCCGCCGTCGCCGACGGGGTGGAGTCGCTCCGGGCCTTCGGAACGGGGCTACCGGAAGAGGTCCTCGCCCGCACGCTCATGGCCTGGACGACGGTGTTCGGCACGGTGTCGTTCGAGCTGTTCGGGCACTACGTCGGGTCGGTCTCCGACGGCGCGGCCTTCTTCGACGAGGTCGTCGCCCGGCTGGCCGAGGGGCTCGGGATCGTCGCCGCGTTCGACTGAGTGCTGTCCGTCCCACGCCGGTGGACGGATGCGGGCTGTCCCCAGACCGGGGCGCCGGTCTGGCAGGAGGGTGCTCCCTGCGGTAGACAGGTCGTGGGCCCCGGCCGTACCCGACGGCGCAGCCCTCGCCCGGGACGGCACACCTGGAGTCACCCCGGACGGACCACCACCCTCGGGCGCGCGCCGCGGCCGGGGCCGACGGATCAGGGAGGCACGCTTGCGACGCAGCACGTTCGGCGACGCCGTCGGGGGCACCCGGTGACCGCGCTCGACGTCAGCCGGCAGGACCGCCGCCGCCTCACCACCGGCACGTCCCGGCGTCGACTCGTCACGGTGCGGACCGTCGCACTGCTCGCCTCGATCGCCGGCGTGAACTACGTCGTGTGGCGGTGGGCCGCGTCGGTGAACTGGCACTCGTGGTGGATCGCCGTGCCGCTGATCCTCGCCGAGACGTACAGCGTGATCGATTCGCTCCTCTTCGCGTTCGGGGCCTGGCGGCTCCGTGAACGCGGCGAGCCACCGACCTCGCCGGGGGACCACGTCACCGTCGACGTGTTCATCACCACCTACGACGAGCCGGTCGACCTCGTGCTCCGCACCGCGCGCGCCGCGAAGGCCATCCGCCACCCGCACGCCACGTGGATCCTCGACGACGGCAACCGTCCGGAGATGCGTGCGGCCGCCGAGTCGCTCGGCATCGGGATCATCACCCGTGGGGCCGACTGGGTCGATCGGCCCCGGCACGCCAAGGCCGGCAACCTCAACAACGCACTGCTCGCGACCCAGGGCGAGTTCCTGCTCATCCTCGACGCCGACCAGGTGCCGGACCCGGCGATCCTCGACCGCACGCTCGGGTACTTCAAGGACACCGAGATGGCGCTCGTGCAGACGCCGCAGTGGTTCGAGAACGTCCCCGACGCCGATCTGCTCGGCAGCCAGGCGCCGTTGTTCTACGGCCCGATCCAGCAGTCGAAGGACGGCTGGAACGCCGCGTTCTTCTGCGGTTCGAACGCGATCCTCCGCCGCGAAGCGCTCATGCAGCTCGGGGTCACCCGCTACGTGCGCGAGGTCGAGGCGTCGGTCGCGCGGACGATCAAGACCTCGCGGAAGCTCCTCGCCCGTGCGCGGGAGACCGAGACCGACGAGCGGGTGCTCGGCGCCCTCGACGAGGCCGAGGCCGTGATCGACCGGGCTCGCGACCAGGTGGAGCGCGGCGAGCCCCTCGGCGACGTGACCTACGACTTCCAGCGCGGGATCGACGCCATCTCCTACCGGTTCGCGGCCTCCGACCTCGAGTCCGTCCGCAACGACCTGCAGGAGCTCGCGGCGATGTCGACCGACGCGAACACCTTCGCCGGCCTCGACGATGCGGCGCTCGACGTCCTCGGTCGTCGCGACGCCTCGCCGGTCGCCGCGATCGAGTCCATCGCCGTGCTCACCCGCGCGCTCGACGTCAACCGCGACGACGAGGCCCAGCCGATCATGCCCCTGGCGACGATCTCGGTGACCGAGGACATGGCGACCGCGATGCGTCTGCACGGCCTCGGCTGGAAGTCGGCGTACCACGACGAGATCCTCGCGACGGGCCTCGCCCCCGAAGACCTGCCGACCATGCTCGTGCAGCGGCTCCGTTGGGCGCAGGGCACCATGCAGGTCTTCTTCCGCGAGAACCCCCTCGTGCAGAAGGGGCTCTCGTGGGGGCAGCGGCTCATGTACTTCTCGACGATGTGGAGCTACCTGTCCGGCTTCGCCGCGATCGTCTACATCGCCGCGCCGGTGCTCTGCCTGTCGTTCGGCGTCGTGCCGGTCCAGGCGTACAGCGTGGACTTCTTCGCCCGGCTCATCCCGTTCCTGGTGCTGAACCAGCTGCTGTTCTGGGTGGTGGCGGCCGGCAGACCGACGTGGCGCGGACAGCAGTACTCGCTGGCGCTGTTCCCGGTGTGGATCGAGTCGGTGACGAGCGCCTTCGAGAACGTGTTCCGCGGCAAGCCGTTGGGCTTCCGGGTCACCCCGAAGGTCCGTGACGAGTCCGAGCAGCGGCCGCGGTGGGACCTCGTCAAGCCGCAGCTCGTCGCGATGGGGGCCCTCGTGGCGGCGCTCGTGCTGATCGGCATCCGGTACCTGACCGGTCAGGCGTCCGGCATCGCACCCCTCGTAAACACCGCGTGGGTCGTGTTCGACCTGTTCATCTTCAGCATCGTCATCCGTGCGGTGCTGTACCGGGGCCCCGGGACGGCACGGTCCGGCCACGGGTCGAGCACGGTCGGAGGACCCCTGTGAGCCCGGAACGCATCGAGTTCGACGTCCCCGCGGTCCCCGAGTCGCTCGACGAGGTGCAGGACCGTTTCGGTGCGTGGTGGGACGCCCTGGGCATCGACGACCTCCGACTCCGGTTCGGTCTCGAGACCGCCGTCGCCGAGATCGCGGCGAACATCGTCGAGCACACCCGTCGTGCCGACCAGGAAGCAGGCAGGCGCTACACCGTGGAACTCGACGTGACCGACCGCGAACTCGTGGCCGTCCTCACCGACAACGGGCTGCCCGTCGACATCGACCTCGCCGCGGTGACGATGGCGGACGTCGACGAGGAGAGCGGCCGCGGCCTCGCCCTCGCGATCGCCGCACTCGACCGGCTCGAGCACCGGCACGAGGGCGGGCACAACGTGTGGACCCTGGCGTGCACGCGGTGAGCCGACCCGCCGCCCGGCTCCTCGCGTTCCTGGTCGTCCTCGCGACGTTCGCGCTGGGCGGTGCGCTGCCGGCGTCCGCGGTGCAGGCGACGACCGCCGCAGCGGCGTCGGCGACGACCGCAGCGGCGTCGGCGACGACCGCCGCAGCAGCGTCTGCGACGACCGCCGCCGCGGCGGGACCGAGCTCCGGGACGACCTGGTTCGGCCCGGACATCGACTGGGGTGACGACGCCCCCGACGGCTACGCCGGACGCCTCGGCGCGACACCGTCGATGTACGGCGTCGAGATCCCGTACCCGCTCGACCGCAGCGCCCGCAAGGAGTTCCTCCGCGCGACCAGAGCGGCGGCGACGCAGGGCGCGGTCCTCGTCGTGAGCTTCGAGCCCGACCGGTCGCTCGGGTCGCTGACCGCCGCCGACGCCCGAGCCGCGAACACCCTGCTCGAGGACGTCCACCGGCAGTACGACACCCAGCTCCTCGTCCGGTTCGCACCGCAGATGAACGGCACGTGGGTGCGGTGGGGGCAGCAGCCGACCCAGTTCGTGCAGGCCTTCCGCGCGCTCGCGACGGCGGTGCACGCCGGCAGCTCGGACGCCCTGATGGTGTGGTCCCCGTCGTACGGCGCCGGGTACCCCTTCGGCGAGTCCGCGGGACGCCTGCAGGACCTCTCGGCGACGGACGTCTCGAAGCTCGACACGAACGGCGACGGGCGGCTCACCGCCGACGACGACCCCTACGCGCCGTACTGGCCGGGGGACTCCGCCGTCGACTGGGTCGGGCTGTCGATGCTGTACTTCGGCAAGGGCAAGGCGACCGAGGCCGCCGGCCGGGACGTCCCGCTCACCCGGAACGACGTCCCCGAGGCCGGCGAGGTCTCCGCTCGCTTCGACGAGACCTGGGGCTACGAGCAGCGACAGCAGGGGAGCTTCTACGACCGCTTCGCCGTGGCGGACGACCGGCCGATGCTGCTCGACACCGGGGCGCTGTACGACCACTCGCTCCGTGGCGACGACGAACTCCCGGTGAAGCAGGGCTGGTGGCGACAGGTGATCGCCGCCGTGCAGGACCGCCCGTTGATCCGCGGGGTGACGTTCCTCGAGACGAACCGCCGTGAGCCCGAGGCCGGCAACCGGGTCGCCGACTGGCGCGACACCGCGGTCCCCGGCATCGCGGGTTCCTTCCGGACGGACCTCGAACGCGCGGGCGACTTCGTCTTCGGACCGGTCACCGAACGGGTCACGCCCGTGGCCGGAGCCGCGGCGACCGACCAGCAGTACGACACCGGCGGCGACCAGATGGCGTGGATCGTCTGGTGCGCGGCCGGCCTGGCGGTGGTCTTCCTGCTGAGCGGGCTGTTCGGCCGCCTGCTGCCGAGCTGGCGGTACCCGGACGACGGCAAGCCCGGGCGTGACC
Source organism: Curtobacterium sp. LFS084 (assembly GCF_047977705.1). Taxonomy (NCBI): domain Bacteria; kingdom Bacillati; phylum Actinomycetota; class Actinomycetes; order Micrococcales; family Microbacteriaceae; genus Curtobacterium; species Curtobacterium sp. LFS084. Next base: position 34,315 of record NZ_JBFPFM010000005.1, on the reverse strand, counting down.
TCCGGCTCGACCTGTTCCGCGGCTTCATCATCCTCGCCGTGGTGATCACCCACATCGAGATCGGCGGTCCTTACTCGTACATCACGCTGCACGCCGTCGGTGCGATCACGGGCGCCGAGATGTTCGTGTTCCTGTCCGGCATGGTGCTCGGCATGACGTACCCGTTCGCCATCAAGAAGTTCGGCGAGTGGGCGGCCGCGATCGGGGCGTGGAAGCGGGCGCGGAAGCAGTACCTCGTCACGCTCGCGGTGATCCTCGTCGTCTTCGCGCTGAGCTTCGTGCCCTTCCTCAACACCGACGCGATCACCACGTTCACCGACCGGGGGACCGGCACCGGGGGCGTCGGGGCCGAGGGGCGCGTGTACGACCTCTACCCGAACGCGATGCAGCTGCTGGCCTACCCGCCGCCCTGGTACGCGATCCGGCAGTTCCTGCTGCTCGAGATGGGCCCGTGGCCGTTCAACATCATGGGGCTCTTCGTCGTGCTGAGCCTCTTCATCCCGGCGTTCATGTGGGTGATCCGTCGCGGCTTCTGGTGGTCGCTGCTCGTCGTCAGCTGGGCGCTGTACCTGTTCCAGGCGCTCAACCCCGAGTTCCGGCCGCTGAACTCCCAGTTCGAGGCGGTGTTCCCGCTCCTCACCTGGCAGGTGGTGTTCACCCACGGCCTCGTGCTCGGGTACTACCGTCGCCAGATCATCGCCGCCCTCACCGGACGACTCGGCAAGGTACTCATCGGCGTGGGCATCGGCGGCTACGCCCTGTTCCTCGTGTACGTGTGGGCGGGCAACCACTTCGGGTTCACGCCCGCGCCGTTCCCGGCGTCGATGTACGACCAGCTGTACAACACCGCCTACCAGCGCGTCGACCTGCAGTGGGGACGCCTGGTGGACATCGCCTTCTTCGCGATCGTCTCCTACGCGATCCTCACCGTGTTCTGGAAGCCGATCTCGACGGCGATCGGCTGGCTGTGGATCCCGATCGGCCAGGCGAGCCTCTACGTCTTCGTGTGGCAGGTGTTCTTCGCGCTGGCGATCGCGTCCATCCCGGGCATCGACTGGGGCAACGCGTGGATCGGTTTCGCGACCCACACCCTGCTCATCCTGTTGGCCTGGTACATGGTCCGGAAACGGTTCCTGTTCTCGGTCATCCCGCGCTGACGCGCTGGCTGACGGACTGGAGGCGCGGTGCCAGCCGGCACCGCGCCTCCCGTCCGGCCGGCGGTCGCGGCGCGTCGGCTGCCCGCGTCCGTCTGGCCCCACTTGGTGGGTGAGACGCGCCGGGTCCCTCGCGGAGTGCGCTGCCGTTTGGTTACGCTCCGAGAGCGCCGCATCCGGCGTCTTGCTTCCGTTCGACCGTCGGTCGGACAGCACCACCCGAGGGGACGCCCGTGCAGCACAGCCCTGCCACGATCCGACGCGCCTGCGCGATCGGAACCACCATCGCGATCGTCAGCGTCATCACCGGGTTCGGCGCCCTGGGTGCGACGGGTGCGTACGCCGATGGGCAGACAGCCGCGTCCACGACCGACTCGCAGACGCCCGCAGCGAGCGCCTCGGCGGTCCCCACGCCCATCGCGGGTACGACCGCACCGGCTGTGGATCCCGACTCGACGGTCGGTGCGTCAGCGCCGCGCACCGCGGTGCCGTCGCCGGCTGCGGCGACGCCTGCTGTTCCGTCCTCGAGCAGCACACCGACGCCTACCGCCGCGTCGACGGCGGCCGTCGTGTCGATCACCGGTGACGCGGTCGTCGGGGGTTCCCTCACGGCGACCTGGCACGACCTGGTCGCTCCCGTCACCTTCACCTGGAGCAGCGGCTCCACGGTCGTGCCGACGACCACGGACACCTACCACCTCACCGCGGCGGATGCGGGGAACGTGATCACGGTCACGATCACCAGCAGCACCGACCAGACCGCCTCGGCCTCCACGGAGCCGGTCACCGCACCGGCGGCGTTCCCGGACGCCTCGAGCCCGGAGGACCCGATCCTCCTCACCGCGACCGCGGGTGAAGCGTTCACGCACACGTTCACCGCGACCGGGTTCCCGAAGCCGACGTACGCGGTGACCTCCTCCCCGGGCGACGACCTCGGCGACGACCCGGTCACGTCCGACGAGGACGGTGACGCCGCATACCTGCCCGACGGGTTGACGTTGGACCACACCACCGGCGTGCTGTCGGGCACCAGTGACTACGCCGGCACGTACGCGTTCCGCATCACCGCCACCAGCGGCACGACGACGGCCTCGCAGGACGTCACCATCACCATCAGCCCGGCTGCGGCCCTCGGCGTGGAGGTCACCGCGGAGGACAAGGCCACGTTCCTGACCGCGCACTCCACCAGCTGGGTCATCGAACGCGACGGCACCGTCTGGACCTTCCAGAACGAGACCACCCGGGATGGAGACGGCTACACCACGATCGGGTTCGGTCTGGAGGGCGGCCAGCCCACCATCGGCCAGGGCGGGACCCTGCTCGTCAGCGGGAACCTCGTCGACCGGTTCGGCAACGCCGTCTCCGAGGCTGACGGGTACCCGGCGCCGTTCACCGTGACCTCCGATGATCCGTCCGACGTCGTCGTCGCCAACACCGAACCGTACGAAGGCGCGCAGGTCACGTTCCCCCACGCTTCGACACACACCCTCACCGTGACGTCCAAGACGTTCGACACCGCGTTCGCCGTCGACGTGCGACCCACCGCCGCCACGGTCAGCGCCACGCCCGCCACGACGCCGACCGTCGCCCGACGCGAGCTCGCCTACACCGGGACGGACACCACGCAGCTGCTGCCCTGGGCCGCCGGGCTCACCATCGCCGGCCTCGCACTCACCACGTCCCAGCTCCTGCGCCGCCGGAAGCAGCGCTGATGCACCGTCAGAGCGCTCATCGAGTGCCCGGGAACGACACACGGCGGCTGGTCCTGCTCGCCGGCATCTTCGCAGCAGTCGCAGGGTTGCTGAGCGGTACCGGCGCACTCCTCCTGGTCATCCTCGCCGCGGCGGGCAGCACCTTCCCGTTCGGAGCAGCGCTCCTCGTGCTCGCTGGCGTGCCGTTCCTGCTCATCGGTGCCACGCTGGCCGTGATCGGCGCCGTCGAGCGCCGCGGTGCCCTGCGAGCGACCCGGTCGGCCGATCGGCGACCGCGCCGTCCCTGACTGCGTCCGCTGTCCCGACCGCGGTCGCCTCTCCCACCAGATGACCCGCATGGAGGAGCGTGGGCTGCACCGTCGGCGGAACGTGGACGGCGAGGTCCTCGTGCAGGTCACGGAGCAGGGAGCGGACCTCGTCGACATCGCGCGGCCGATCCACGCCGCGGCGGTCCGGGAGCACCTGCTCGACCACATCGGGGATCGGGACCGCACGGCACTCGTGCGGCTGCTCGAGGCACTCGCGGGGGACTGAGGTCGTCGGGACGGAGGACCGCTCGACGCGCGGGCGCGCAGTCCGCAGCACGTCCAGGAGGCGGGGGGGGGGGGGGGCCCCCCCCCCCCCCCCGCCTCCCGTCACGGTGTGCGCTGTCCGTCCGCGTCAGCGGACCGCGACGCGCAGCGGCTGCGGGTCCACCGGGTCCGGCGGGACCGGCAGCGAGCCGCGGATCTGGTTCTGCGCCTGGCACTGGCTCGTGCAGTTCGTCGCACCCTGCGAGAGCTCGACGGCGTCCTCGCCGAGAACCCCGCCCATCCGGCCGCCGGGCTGGACGGTCCACGTCGTCGTGGTCGCGGTCTGCGATGTCTTGGTCGCGACCTGCGGGCTGTCCTTGCCGAGCAGCATCTGGTGGGCGCCGCTGCCCGAGGTCACGGCGGGGGTGCCGTCGCCGAAGTTGATCTTCCCGGTGTACGGGTTCGTGAAGTAGAACAGGCCGGCGCCGAGCGTGTGCGTGAACGTCACCGGCTGGGCGAACTCGGTCTCCATCTGGAAGATGCCGCCCTGCGCGCCGTCCTTCGCCTGCACCTTGAGCTTGCCGGCCCCGGTGGCGAAGATCGCGACGAGGGTGTCGTCCCGCACCTCGAGCGACGACAGCTTCGCGCCGGCGAGCTGCGCGGCGGTCAGCGACGGGACCTTCGAGGCGAACACCACGGTCGGCTTCGTCACCATCCGCTGTGTGTCCGGCGCGCCGGTGAGCGTGTAGTCGTACACGCCGAGGTCGGCCGTGCGGATGTCGAACCCGTTGTGCTTGCCGCGCACCGCGATGGTGCCGGAGACGGCGACGTCCTTGACCTTGAAGTCCTTGCCCGGTGCGGGGTTGGTGGTCGTGCCGTTCAGGGTGACGGCGTAGTCCCCGCCGGTCGAGGTCTTGCCGGACGCGTTCGCGGGGGCGACCCCGGCGAGGGCGACCGCGGCGACGACGCCCGCGGTGACCGCGGCGACGATGCCGATGCGCCGTCCGTGGCGCTGGTGCGTGCTGGTCATGGTGTGCCTCCTGGTGTGCTGGGGGTGAGAACCCCTCGACACCGATCGTCGCCGCCCCGCCGCGGCCGCACCATCGGACCTTGGTACTAGTACCCGTGGTCCCTGCCCCAGAGCGCCGCGCTCGTGCGGTCGGCCACCCCGATGCGGCGGAAGAGACTGCCGGCGTGGACCTTGTCGGTCCGTTCCGCGATGCCGAGTTCGGTCGCGATCTGCCGGTTCGACAGGCCCCGCGCGATCCGGACGAGGACGTCGCGTTCCCGGGGCGGCAGCTGGACGTCCGGTGCGGTGGTCGACGTGGTCGACGTGCCGCCGGGGAGCAGCGCACGGGCGACCCGGGGGTCGATCGGCGTCTCGTCGCGGGCGGCCGCGCGGACGGCACGCACGACCTCGTCCGGGGCGGCGTCCTTCAGCAGGTACCCGGTCGCCCCTGCGGCGAGTGCGGCGCGCACCCGACCGTCGTCGGCGAACGTGGTGAGGACGAGGACCCGGACGTCGGGCATCGCCGACCGCAGCGCCGCCGTGGCAGCCACCCCACCGGCCCCCGGCATCGACAGGTCCATCACGACGACGTCCGGCCGGAGTACGGGCGCGAGCGCGACGGCCTCCTCGCCGGTGGCGGCCTCGCCCACGACCTCGCAGTCACCGGTCGCCGCGAGGACGGCCCGCAGCCCGCTCCGCACGAGCGCGTGGTCGTCGACGACGAGGACCCTCACCGCAGTGCCTCGGTGTCCACCGGCACCCGCAGCCGCCAGGTCGTCCCGGCACCCGGAGCGGTCTCGAGCTCGAGCGAGCCGCCGGTGTCCTCGGCGATCTCCCGCAGCAGCGTGGTGCCGAGGTGCCCCGGACGGTCGGGAGCCGTCGCGCGCACCGGGTCGAAGCCCACGCCGTCGTCCGAGACCGTGACCACCAGCACGGCACCGCGGCCGGCGCCGGAGGCACCCGGGGCCGCAGCGACCTGCACGTCGACGACGGAGGCACCCGGGGCCGCAGCGACCTGCACGTCGACGACGGAGGCGTTCGCGTGCGTGACGACGTTGGCGACCGCCTCGCGGACGAACCGGACGACCGCGAGCAGCGCCGCGGACGACGCCTCGACCGGGTCCGGCACGTGGACGCTCGTGGTGAGCCCGGCGGCGCGCGCCCGTGCGCAGACGTCGTCGAGCGCCGCGCCCAGGCCGTCCCGTTCGGGAGCCGCCGGACGGATCGCGGACATCGAGCCGCGCAGCGACGACACCGCACCGCGCAGGGCCGCCGCCGCGTCACGGGTGGCCGGGTCCGCCCCGAGCGACAGGGCGAGCCCGGCGACGTCCTGCACCGGGCCGTCGTGCAGGTCGGCCGCCATCCGTCGGCGTTCGGCGGCCTCGGCGTCGAGCGCGCGACCGAGCAGCCGCTCCCGCGCGCGCTGCCCCGACCGGATCCGGAGCAGCAGCCAGAGCAGCAGCGGGACGAGCAGGGCGAGCACGACGCCGACGGTGCCGAACGCGAGGGCGGCGAACGCCCCACGCAGGTCCGCGGCGCGGGACACGACCTCGTCGTAGCGCTGGTAGGCCTCGAACAGCAGCGCCTCGCCCGACGGGGTGTGCACCGCCTGGTACGCCTCGAGCAGCGGGCCGTGTCCCCGTTCGAAGCGGTTCTCGGGCTCGGACAGGTCGGACACCTCGGCGTCGGACCGGTCGGTCTGCAGCGCTTCGAGGTCCTCGGCGCCCAGCGGGAACCGTTCCCCGACGAGCCGGGCTTCGTCGGACCAGAGGACGGTGCCGTCGGCGGCCCAGAGCTTCATCCGAACCGCAGACCCCGCCCGCAGCTCGCCGGCCACCGCATCGGCCAGTCGTGCGCGGGCCCCAGCCCGTTCGGAGGTGGGCGCGTCGGGGTCGGCGATCGCGTCCACCAGGGCGGGCTCGACCACGACCCGCGCCAGTGCGGCCGTGTCCGACGTCGCGTCACGGACGGCGAAGCCCTCGGCGATGCGCTGCGAGACGAGCGCGCCCGCCGTGGCGACGGCCGCGCCCCCGACGAGGGCGGCGATCACCACCCCGACGAGGACCCTGCCCCAGGGCGTCCGGCCGGTCCGACGACGCTGGTCGGCCGCGACGAGCACCAGCGGGGTCCCCGCCGCTTCGGTGTCCGACGACCGGTGTCCACGCACAGGGCCACCGTAACGGTGCCGGCCCGGGTCCGGTGGGTGCGCGCCGACGACCGGTGGTGACGGTGACGCACGCTGGACAGACGGGAGGCGGGGGGGGGGGGCGCCCCCCCCCCCCCCCCCCCCCCCCCCCCCCCGGCCCACCTGCCTCGTTCAGCCGAGCGCGGCCGTGTCCGGTGACCCCGTCGCGAGCGCGCTCCGGACCGATCCCCACGCGGCGAGCCGCTCGCGGATCGACTCGTCCTGCTCGGCCTCGAGCGCGGTGGCGTGCGCCTGCTCGAGGACCTCGTCGATCACGATGCGCCGTCCGGTGCGGGCGGACGCGATCGCGGCGTCCACCATCGTCAGGCTCATCACGTTGCCGTGCACCTCGCCGTCGGGGCGCTCGCCGGAGCGGACCGCGCGGACGAAGGACGCGAGGGCGCCGGCGATCTCGTTGCCGACGCCGGGTGCCGCCTCCGGAGCGCCCGGGGTGCCGTCGAGGTCGCTCCACGGGTCGTGGTCGCCGTCCCACAGCGCGGTCCCGTCGGACCCGGAGGCCCGCCAGTCGCCGTTCCACGAGGTCTCGGCGCCCGGCGCGCACCACGAGCCGTCGTACACGTAGCGGACGTCGTCCTCGAAGGTGAAGACCGCGGCGGCCGCGGCGTCGCCCCGGTACCAGGACCACGACGGGTTCCACGACTCGCAGTACACCGACACCGGGTCGCGCTCGAGGACGTACCGGGCGGAGTCGAAGGCGTGGATCGCCATGTCGAGCAGGAGGACGTCGTCCATCTCCTCGCGGAAGCCGCCGAAGTGCGGGGCCTTGGCGAAGCGCGTGCTCAGGCCGCCCACCTGTCCGAGCCCGCGGACGTGCTGCCGGAACGCGACGAGGTGGTCGTTGTACCGACGGGACTGCGAGACCATGAACAGCTTGCCGGTGGCCTCGGCGGCCGCGGCGAGCGAGAGCGCCTCGGCGACGGTCTGCGCTGCCGGCTTCTCCCCGAGGACGGGGAGCCCGGCGCGGAGGGCCTCGAGCGTGACCGGGTGGTGCGCGACGGGGACCGTGATGTCGAGGACGGCCTCGGCACCGGTCTCGGCGATGAGTGCGGTGAGGTCGCGGCCGACCGGGATCGTCGCGTCGCCGGCGACCTCCGCCCCGGCGCGCGCGGCGTCGAGGTCGAGGTCGACGATGCCGACGAGCTCGACGTCCGGGTCCGCGGCGACGGTCGCGAGCCACGCCCGGCCCATGCCACCGGCACCGACCTGGACGACCCGGAGCGGCGCGGTCACGCGGACACCTCCTCGTCGACCGGTGCGTCGTCGAACGGGCCGCGGTAGTGCTGGCCGTCGAAGTACTCGCCGAGGTCGTACCGGCGGAGCGTCGGGATCTCCCGCTCGCGCTCCGGCCGGGCCCACTCGGTCGCGTTCGCGATCACGCGTCGGACGTCCTTGTGGTGGTAGACGGGGAAGTCCTGGTCGCCGGGGGAGAAGTAGAAGATCTTCCCGAGGCCGCGGCGGTAGGTCATGCCGCTCCGGAACACCTCGCCGCCGGTGAAGCCGGAGATGAAGACCAGCTCGTCGGGCGTCGGCACGTCGAAGTACTCGCCGTACATCTCCTGCTCGGGGATCACGATCGGGTTCGGGACGCCGCGCGTGATGGGGTGCTGCGGGTTCACGGTCCAGACGAGTTCCTGGTCGTGCTCGCTGCGCCACCGGAGCGTGCAGGTGGTCCCCATGAGCTTCCCGAAGATCTTCGACCAGTGGCCGGAGTGCAGCACCACGAGCCCCATGCCGGACAGGACGTGCTTGTGCACGCGGTCGACCACGGCGTCGTCCACCTCGTGGTGCGCGGCGTGCCCCCACCAGGTGAGGACGTCGGTCTCGGCGAGGACCTCGTCGGTGAGTCCGTGTTCGGGCTCCTGCATCGTCGCCGTGCGGACGACGGCGTCCGGCAGGTTCTCGCGGATGCCGTCGGCGATCGCGCCGTGCATGCCGTCGGGGTACCGCTCGGCGACGTGCTGCTCGACCTGCTCGTGGACGTTCTCGCCCCAGACGGTGATGCGCAGCGGGGTGGTGGTCATGGTGTGCCTTTCTGGCTGGGTTCGTGGGTGTCGCCGGCCGTCACAGGACGGCTGCCCCGGGGTCGACAGCCGCGGTCGCCGCGGTCGCCGCGGTCGCCGCAGGGTCGGTCGCCGCGGGGTCGGTCGCCGTCACTTGACGGCGCCGCCGAGCGCACCGGCGGAGATGTACCGCTGGGCGACGATGAGCAGCACGGCGGCCGGCAGCGACGCGAGGACGGACGTCGCCATGACGGGCCCCCAGTCGGTGACGTTCGAACCGATGTAGTTGTAGATGCCGAGCGTGATGGGCCTGACCGCGGTCGTCGACGTCAGGGTCAGTGCGATGAGGAAGTCGCCCCAGGCCCCGAGGAAGGTGAAGAGCGCCGCCGTGACGATGGCGTTCCGGCTGATGGGCAGGACGATCGAGACGAACGCCCGGAAGTCGTTCGCGCCGTCGACGAGCGCGGCCTCGACGAGGCTCGGCGGGATCGACTCCATGAACGCGCGCATGAGCAGCACGGCGAACGGCACCTGGACGGCGCTGTCGGCGAGGATCAGCCCGATGTAGCTGTTCAGCAGTCCGACGTTGTTGAACAGCGTGTAGAGCGCGTTCGCGATGACGATCGCGGGGATCATCTGCGTGATGAGCAGCACGAGCAGGAACACCCGGGTGCCGCGCATCTTGAACCGGGCCAGCCCGTACGCGGCCGGGGTCGCGATCGCCAGGGTCAGCACGACGGTGCCGAGGCCGATGATCATGCTCGACAGGAAGTTCTGCCCCTGCTGCGCGAACGCCGTCTCGTACCCGCGGAAGGTGGGCGAGAACGGGAACCAGGTCGCGGTCGCGGCACCGGACGTGGCCTGCAGGCTCGTGTTCACCATCCAGTAGACGGGGAACACCATGATCGCGAGGAACACGCAGCCGAGGATCGTGAGCGGGATGCCCTTGACGCCGCGCTTCGGCCCGGGGACCCGTGCGCTGCGCTTCGTCGTGATCGCCCGGGTGGCGGTGACGGTCTGGTTCGCGATTCCGACGCTCATTCGTCGACCGCCTTCCTGGAGATCGCGATGTAGACCATCGCGAAGACGAACGAGACGACGATGAGCACGTTGCTCACCGCGGCTCCGATGCCGAACTGGAAGTTGATGAACGACTGGTGGTACGCGTTCGTGGCGAGGGTCTGCGTGGAGTTCGCCGGTCCGCCGCCGGTGAGGCCGAGGATGATGTCCACGACCTTCAACGTGTAGACCACCCCCAGGACGATCACGACGCTGACGACGCTCCGGATGCTCGGCCAGGTGATGTACCAGAACGCCTTGAAGCCGGTGGCGCCGTCGAGTGCGCCGGCTTCGTACAGCTCCGGCGGGACGGACTGCAGTCCGCTGTAGAGGATCGTCGTGTTGAACGGGATGCCGAGCCACACGTTCACGCCGATGACGGCGATGAGGGCCAGGCTCGGGCTGACGAGCCACGGCACCGGTGCGATGCCGACCAGGCCGAGGAGCTGGTTGAGCGCTCCGCTGTCCTGGTCGAGCAGCCACTTCCAGACCGCGCTCGACGCGATCAGCGGCAGCAGCCACGGCAGCAGGAGGAGCCCGCGCAGGAAGCCGGAGAGCGGGAAGTGCCGCCGGAAGAACAGCGCGAGACCGAGGCCGATCACGAACTGCAGGACGATCGAGCCCGCGGTGAACAGTGCGGTGTTCACGACGCTCGTCGCGAAGACCGAGCTCTGGAACACCTGGATGTAGTTGCCGAGCCCGACCCACGGGGCCTCGCCCGTGAAGAAGGTCTTGGTCGTGTAGTCCTGGAAGGACATGATGACGTTCTTGACGACCGGGTAGCCGAAGAACACGGCCACGAACAGCGCGGCCGGGATGACGAAGAGCCATCGGGTGAGCCCGGTGCGCATGCGCGCTCGGCGCTGGCCGGGTCGTGGTGGTGGGACGGACGCCGTGGTCCGTGGTCGGGTCTGTGTCGTGGCGCTCATGCCGGAACCGCTCCTTCCGAGGGTGGGGAGGGAGCCGACCGGGCGGCCGGCTCCCTCGTGCACTACTGGCTCTGCGACTGCGCCTGCTTGAGCGCGGCCTCGGGGTCGGCCTTGCCCGTGAGGGCGAGCTGGACGGCGGTGTAGATCTTCGTCGCGGCCTTGGGCCAGTCGGGTCCGAGCTCACCGGTGCGGGCGCGGGCGGTCTTCACCGTGGTGACGAACGAGGCGACCTGCGGGTGGTCGGACGCCCACGCGGCGCCGGCCTCGAGGTTCGTCGGCACGTTGCCGCTCACCTCGGCGAGGGCCTTCTGGGTCTTCTGCGAGTGCAGGCAGCCGACGAACTTGGCGGCCAGCTGCATCTTCGCCTTGTCGCCGGTCTGCGGGACGGTGAACGCCTCGCCGCCGAGCGGTGCGACGGTCGCCTCACCGGTGCGGGTGGGGATCGGGACGCTGTCGAACTCGAGGCCCTTCTTCGCGTTGAGCGCGGGGAGCTGCCACGGGCCGTTGATCATCATCGCGGCCTTGCCGGCGAGGAACTGGTTGTTGACGTCGGCCTGGGCCCAGTTGATCGAGCTCTTCGACATCGAGCCGTCGTTCTGCAGGTCCTCGACGAGCTGCAGGGCCTGCGCCGCCTCGGGTGTCGCGATGTCCTTCTCGTCACCACCGTTCGACCAGAAGAAGGGCAGGAACTGCCAGGTGCCCTCGTAGGTGTTGATGTTGCTCATCGCGAAGCCGTACGTCGACCCGGAGGTGAGCTTCTTCGCGGCGGCCTTCAGCTCGTCCCACGTCTTGGGCGGCTGGACGCCGGCGTCCGAGAGCAGCTTCTTGTTGTAGTACAGCGCGATCGAGTTCGTGTTCGACTGCAGGCCGTAGAGCTTCCCCTTGTAGGTGCTCGCCGCCTTCACGCCGGGGACGTCGCCCTCGGCGCTCAGGCCGTAGTCGCTCAGCTCGGACAGCGCACCCGAGGCCGCGATCTGCTGCACGTCGGGGTTGTCGAGCATGAGGACGTCGGGGAGGGTCCGCGACGATGCCTGCTGCAGGACCTTCGAGATCAGACCGGCGCCGGCGACGTGGTTGATCGTGACGGTCGCGTCGACCTGCTTCGCGCACTGCTTGTAGACGGGGTTGTAGGTCGCGTCGTAGTAGTCCTCGATCGTCAGGGCCTTGCTCCCGCCGGAGGAGGCCGAGCCGGAACCGGAGCACCCGGTGAGGACCAGGGGGATCGTCGCGAGCACGGCGACCGCGCCGACGAGGGCTCGGGTCCGGCGCGTCGTGGAGGGGAATCTTTGCTTCATTGCAGAGCTCTTCTCTGTGCGGATGCAGGGGCAGGCACGCAACCACGAATCCGCTGACGTCATCGTCGCTGTGTCCTTGGGGCGAGAAGCTAACAGAAAAGCGCTTCACCTGTAAAGCGCTTTTTTCGCATCCTGGACGGTAGGCTGGACGGCATGGCCACGATGCAACAGGTCGCCGATCGCGCGGGAGTCTCGATCGCCACCGTGTCCTTCGTGGTGAACGGCACGAAGTACGTCACCCCGGCGACGACCGCCCGGGTGCAGGCGGCGATGCGCGAACTGAAGTTCCGCGGCAATGTCGTCGCCCGTGCGCTGGCGAGCCGGCGCACCCGGATCATCGCGCTGCTGTTCCCGACCACGGGCAACCGGTTCAGTCCGACGACGTCGGAGTTCTTCATGAGCGCCGCCGAGCGGGCGTCCGAGCGCGGCTACCACCTCGTGCTCTGGCCGGTGGACCCGGCAGGGGACGACCTCGACGACCTCGTCTCCGGGGGGCTCGTCGACGGCGTCATCCTCATGGAGGTGCGGATGGACGACCCGCGCGTCGCCGTCCTCACCGCCCTCGCCGTCCCCTTCACGCTCATCGGGCGCACCCGGGACAGCAGCGGTCTGCCGTTCGTCGACATCGACTTCGAGACCACGATCGAGTCGAGCATCGATCACCTCGAGGCGCTCGGGCACCGGCGGTTCGCCCTCGTGCTCGAGGACCTCGAGGGCACGCCGATGGCCGGCTACGCCCCGCACCTCCGCACCCAGGACACCTTCCGTCGGGTGACCGCTGCACGAGGACTCGTCGGCACGGTGGTCACGGCGGGCCCGGGGAGCGACGGTGGACGCACGGCCGCGAGCGAGCTCCTCGCCCTCGACCCCGACGTGACGGCGGTGCTCGTGATGAAGGACGACTCGTCGGCGGGGCTCCTCGTCGGGCTGTACGCCGCCGGTCGTCGCGTGCCCGAGGACGTCTCGGTGCTGAGCATCGCCTCGTCCGAGACGAACGCCGACCAGCACTACCCGCGACTGTCGACCATGGTGGCCCCTGGCCGCCGGCTCGGCACCCGCGCCGCCGATGCGCTCATCGACCAGCTCGACGGGAAGTCCGACGAGCTGCCGCACTTCCTGCTGCCCTGTACCCTCCGCGAAGCCGAGTCGACGGCTCCCGCGCCCGCCTGACCGGCACTCCCCGCCCCGCGCGAACCGCGCGCCGAGTCTCGCCTGGGCGGACACCTTTGCGGCTCCGACGCCGCGAAGGTGTCCGCGTGGCCGAGTCTCGGGGCAGCGCCGCGTCCGGGGGGGGGGGGGGGGGGGGGGGGGCCCCCCCCCCCCCCCCCCCCCCCCCCCCGCCACCGGCCGCCGTTTCGCACTGACCGACACGTCACGCGCTGCGTGACCCGTGCGGTGTCGCCCAGCGCGTGGAGACGAGAATCAGCGCCCACACGGAAGCCGAGTCGACGGCTCCCGCGCCCGTCTGGCGCTGGCCGAGTCTCGCCTGGGCGGACACCTTCGCGGCTCCGATGCCGCGAAGGTGTCCGCGTGGCCGAGTCTCGGGGCAGGGCCGCGTCCGGGCGGACGGGAGGCGCGGGTCGGCCCCGCACCGCGCCTCCCGTCCCGCGCCCACCGGCCGCCGCTTCGCGCTGACCGACACGCCACGCGCTGCGTGACCCGTGCGGTGTCGCTCAGCGCGTGGAGACGGGAGGCGCGTGGCGGATCCGCCACGCGCCTCCCGTTGGTTCGTCAGCGGCCGCGCGGGTCGCGGGCGGTGTCGGTGAAGAAGTCGTCGTAGAGGCCGGCGCCGTCCTGCAGCTCGCCGTACTTCCAGCGCTTGCGCATCCGACGGAACGTCTCGATGCGCACCGGATCGACGCCCTGCTGGGATTCGTACGTGCCCATGGTTCCCTCCCCGTCGTCTGGTACCCCCGATCGGGGGCATCCTCCGGAGACGCTACGGCCGCCGCTGGCTCCCGTCCGGCCAGATAGGTAGGGAAGTTACCTAACTGCGCTTGGTGGACAAACGTTCGGGGTGCGTCCGCCACCGCCCGTACGCTGCCGTCACGGGGACGGGGCGCCGAACTCGAGCGCCTCGATGACGCGGTCGATGACCCGGACGTACTTCGCCCGCTCGCGATCAGTGAAGGAGGACACCAGCTCGTGCAGATGCTCGTTGGTGCTGTCCATCGCACTCGCGTAGGCGCGCTCGGTCTCCGGGGTCAACTCGATGTAGCGGCTCCGCCCGTCGTCCGGGTTCGGCACGCGGCACAGGTGTCCGGCCCGTTCGAGACGATCGACGGCGCCCGTGACCGCCGGGCCGCTCAGGCCGAGGTGCGACGCGAGGTCCTTCACCCGGACCTTCCGCTCGGCGGCTTCCGCGCGGGCGACGTACTGCAGCACCGTGAGGTCCGAGCCGGAGACGTCCAGGCGCACCCGCAGTCGCCCGCGCAGCGCGCCCATCGCGGCCTCGAGCCGGGTGATGGCGGCCGTCAGGTCGATCTCACTCACGCGGTCGCCCCTTCGGTGCGGATCGGTTCCGCGCAACGATACGCCGCGCTCACCGGGACAGCGTATCCAGATAACGAGGGAGACAGCGGGTTCTGGACATCCATCCGACGGGGGTGCGCGTGGCCGACCCGTTGACGGACGACTTCGCCGACGGACCGGTCCCGGCACCGGCGACGGTCCGCTTCGAGGTGTCCGGTGAGCTCCCTGCCGACGCCGCGCGGGACCTCGGCGCGGTCTACGGCGGCGAGCGGTGGGTGGCGCGCGTGACCGAGACGCCGTTCGAGTACCGGTACACGGCGATCGGTGACGCCGAGCTGACCGTTCGGCGGTCCCAGCTGCGCGGTGCGCTCTCGGGGGTGGTGCCGGCCGGCGGTGACTACGTCGTCACCTGGATCGGCTCCGGCACCGCCGAGGTCGAACGGCTCGGCGAACGGCTCGTGCTCCCGCTCGGGGCACCGGCGCTGTTCCCGCCCGACCACGAGTACGCCTTCCTCGTCACGGACCACGACCAGCGCATGGTGCACCTCGACCGCGACTTCGTCCACCGGGTCGCCGCGACCCGCAGCACCGTCGGCGACCACGCGCTCCGCTTCGACGACCAGCACGTGCCCGAGCCCGAGGCCGCACGGCGGTGGCAGGGGGCGCTGACCGCGCTCGTCCGGTCGCTCCGGGCCGGCGGCACCGAGTCCGTGGCGTGGCAGCAGGCCAAGGTCGTCGTCGCCGAGCTGTTCCTCGAGCTGTTCCCGCCGATGGTGGACGACCTGCCCGGGGTGCTCGGGCAGCCGCGCAATGCCCGGCTCCGCGCCGCCGTCGAGTACGTGCACGACCACGCCGCCGAACCCGTCACGATCGCCGACCTGTCCGCGGCGTCGGGGTTGAGCGTCCGGTCCGTGCAGGAGTCCTTCCGCCGCGTGTTCGACGTGTCCCCGCTGACGTACCTGCGGCAGGTGCGACTCGACCGTGTGCGGGCGGAGCTGCTCGACGCCGACCCGCTCGCCGGCGCCGTGGGCGACGTCGCCAGGCGGTGGGGGTTCGCGCACCTCGGGCGGTTCTCGGCGGCGTACGTCGAGCGGTTCGGGGAGTACCCGAAGCAGACCCTGCGGCGCTGACGGCCCAAGGCCAGGCCGGGCCAGGCCTGGCAAAGCAAGGCCAGGCCGGGCCGGGCAAAGCAAGGCAGGGCCGGGCAGGGCAGGGCCGGGTAGTGCCGGGCCGGGCAGGGCCGGGCAGCGCCGGGCCGGGCTCAGCGACCGGCGGGCACCGGGCCGGTGCTCCGGCGCACGCGCAACGTCGTCGGCAGCCGGACGTGGTCCGACGCCCGCTCGCCACGCAGCATCGTCAGGAGCATGTCGACCGCCCGCGAGCCGAGCTCGACGAGGGGCTGCGCGACGGTGGTCAGCGGCGGCGTGGTCGTGGCGGCCTGCGGCACGTCGTCGAACCCGACCACCGACAGGTCGTCGGGGACCTGCAGCCCGAGCTCGGCGGCGGCGCGGAGCACCCCGACCGCCGACGAGTCGTTGGCCGCGAACACCGCGGTCGGACGGTCCGCGCCGGCGAGCAGGTCGGCGGCGACCTCGGCCGAGCGGTCCTCCTGGTAGCCGCCGTCGCGGACGAGCGACTCGTCCACCGGCAACCCGGCCGCGGCCAACGCTCGCCGGTAGCCGGCCTCGCGGAGCTGTGCCGATGCCAGGTCCGGACGGCCGCGCAGGTGCGCGATCCGGGTGTGTCCGAGCGCGACGAGGTGCTCGACGGCCTGGACGGCCCCGGCCTCGTTGTCCGAGTCGACCGTGGCGTGTCCCTCGGGCCCCGTGTGCGGGTCGATCGCCACGACCGGGATCGACGAGCTCGACAGCGCCGTGCTCGGCGTGACGACGATCGCGCCGTCGATGAGCGTGCCGGACAACCGTGAGAGCGACCGGCGTTCCCAGCCCTTCTGCTCGGCACCGGTCACGAGGCCGGCGTAGGCGAGCAGTTCGTAGCCGGTGCCGGTGGTGGCGCCGGACACCCCGCGCAGGAGCTCGGTCGAGAACGGTTCGAACTCGGTGACGAGGATCCCGATGACGTTCGTCCTCGAGCTGCGGAGGCTCCGTGCGACGAGCGAGGTCTCGTAGCCGAGCTGCTCGACCACCTCCTGCACCCGCAGGATCGTCGCCGCGGCCACGCCGTCGCGCTGGTTGATGACCTTCGACACGG
The DNA here is from genome assembly GCF_047977705.1 of Curtobacterium sp. LFS084. NCBI lineage: Bacteria > Bacillati > Actinomycetota > Actinomycetes > Micrococcales > Microbacteriaceae > Curtobacterium > Curtobacterium sp. LFS084. Next base: position 17,756 of record NZ_JBFPFM010000005.1, on the reverse strand, counting down.
TGGGGATGGACACCCCGGCGGCACGTGCGACGTCCGCGATGGTGACCCGGCCGGCTCCGGGACGCATGCCGAGGGCCGTGTCCATGTGCACACCGTACCGCTGACCCCGCGCCGAATCGGTAAAGAAAACGTTATCGATATCGATTGACAAGCGTCCGGAGCAGCTGGCACGCTCTCCGCAGCGGCAGTCGATGTCGCTGTTTGTCAACGACGACACTTCAGGAGATCCACGATGACGAGGAAGATCCGTGCCGCGGCAGCCATCGCGCTGATCGGGGCGACCGCACTGGTGGCCGCGGGCTGCTCATCCGGCAGCGACGCGGCCGGCGGCGACGGCGGGAAGGTCTCGATGACCTTCTGGCACAACTCGACCACCGGTCCCGGCAAGGCGTTCTGGGAGAAGACCGTCAAGGACTTCGAGGCGAAGAACCCGAACGTCACCATCAAGATCCAGGCCATCCAGAACGAGGACCTGGACGGCAAGCTCCAGACCGCCCTCAACTCGGGGTCCGCACCCGACGTCTTCCTGCAGCGTGGCGGCGGCAAGATGTCCGCGATGGTGAACGCCGGTCAGCTGATGGACATCTCCGACTCGATCGGGAAGACGGCGAAGAGCGAGATCAGCGACGGTGCCTTCGGCGGGTACAAGCAGGACGGCAAGACCTGGGCCATGCCGGTCGACGTCAACCCGGAGGGGATCTGGTACAGCCAGGACCTCTTCGAGCAGGCCGGCATCGAGGGCACGCCGACCACGATGGACGAGCTGAACGACGACATCCAGAAGCTCAAGGACAAAGGCATCCAGCCGGTCGCCGTCGGTGCGAAGGACGCCTGGCCGGCCGCGCACTGGTACTACAACTTCGCGCTCCGCGCCTGCAGCGAGAAGACCCTCGTCAAGACCGCGCAGGACCTGAAGTTCACGAACTCCTGCTGGACCCAGGCGGGCAAGGACACCAAGGCGTTCTTCGACACGAAGCCGTTCAACGACGGCTACCTGACCACCGCTGCGCAGCAGGGCGCCGGCAGCTCGGCCGGCCTGGTCGCGAACCACAAGGCCGCGATGGAGCTCATGGGGGCGTGGGACCCGGGCGTGATCTCCTCGCTCACCCCGGACGGCAAGCCGCTCGCCGACCTCGGCTTCTTCCCCTTCCCGGAGGTCTCCGGCGGCAAGGGCGCACCCGGTTCGATGATGGGCGCGGTCGACGGGTACTCCTGCTCGGCCAAGGCTCCGAAGCAGGCGTGCACCGACTTCCTCAACTACATGACCGAGAAGCCCGTGCAGGAGGCCTACTACAAGGCCTTCAACGCGATCCCGGCGAACGAGTCCGCGCAGTCGGTCGTCACCGAGCCGTACCTGAAGACCGTGCTCGAGTCCTACAACAAGGCCCCGTTCGTGTCGAACTACCTCGACACGGTCTACGGCCAGAACGTCGGCAACGCGCTCAACACGAGCGTCGTCAACCTGCTCGCGGGCAAGGGGTCCGTCGACGACATCATCTCCACCGTCAACCAGGCCGCGGCGAAGGGCTGACACCCATGACCACCTCCGTCACCAGCGCCTCCTCGGCTCGTCACGAGGAGGCCCGGTCCGGGACGGGGCGTCGCACGGGCGGGGCCGACGGTTCGCCGTCGGCCCCGGTCCGCCGGGTCCGCAAGGGGACCGACGTCCGCACCCGGGTCGAGATCGCCGTCCTCGCGGGCCCCGCGACCATCATGTTCGTCGGGTTCGTCATCCTGCCCGTCGTGCTCGCGGCCTACTACGGCTTCTACCGCTGGCAGGGCTACGGCACCCCCACCGACTTCGTCGGCCTGCAGAACTACGCGGTGATCTTCACCGACGCCGCGTTCCGGGGCGTGCTCTGGCACAACCTGATCATCGTCGTCGGGTCGCTCCTCGTGCAGGGCCCGATCGCGATCGTCCTCGCGCTGCTGCTCAACCAGCGCATCCGCGGACGTGGCCTGATCCGCGTCCTCATCTTCCTGCCCTACGTCATCTCCGAGGTCATCGTCGGCACCGGGTGGAGCCTCATGCTGCAGTCGAGCGGCGCCGTGAACGACCTGCTCCAGACCGTCGGGCTCGGTGCGCTCCGCGCCGACTGGCTGTCGAACCCCGACATCGCGATCTGGACGCTGCTCGCGATCATCTCGTGGAAGTACATCGGCTTCGCGGTGATCCTCTTCCTCGCCGGACTGCAGAGCATCCCCGAGGAACTGTTCGAGGCCGCGCAGCTCGACGGCGCGAGCTACTGGCAGATCCAGCGGCGCATCACGCTGCCGCTCCTCGGCCCGACCGTGCGCATCTGGGCGTTCCTGTCGATCATCGGGTCGCTGCAGCTGTTCGACCTCGTCTACATCATCTGGGGGCAGTACATCGCCTCGACGGCCGGCACCTCGACGATGGCGACGTACATGGTCGCCAACGGCCGCCTCTCCGGCAACTACGGGTACGGCAACGCCGTCGCCGTGGTCATCTTCCTCATCTCGCTGGTGATCGCCCTGGTCTACCAGCGGTTCGTCCTGCGCCGCGACACCGCCGGCGCCCTGACCGAGAAGGCCGACCGATGACCGCCACCGCCTCCCTCGTCGCACCGAAGCGTCGACCCCGCGACACCGGGCCCGTCCGGCGCGAGCGCAACCTCGGCACCTACTTCATCGCGCTGCTGTTCATCGCGGTCTGCGTCGGGCCGGTCCTGTACATCGTGCTCGGCGGGTTCCGCAGCAACTCGCAGATCACCGCGAGCCCGGCGGGACTCCCCAGCCCGTGGCAGGTCGACAACTACCTCTCCGTGCTGTCGAGCGGCGTGTTCTGGCAGCAGCTCGGCAACTCCGTCATCGCGGGCGTCACCACCACCGTCGGTGTCGTCGTGCTCGGACTGATGGCGAGCTTCGTCATCGCCCGCTACCGGTTCCGGGGGCGCGACGCGCTCTACTCGCTCTTCGCCGCCGGCCTGATGTTCCCGATCACCGTCGCGATCACCCCGCTCTACCTGCTCGTGAAGGACCTCGGGCTGACCAACAGCCTGGCCGGGGTGATCCTGCCGCAGATCGCCTTCGCCCTGCCCACGACGGTGATCATCCTCGTGCCGTTCCTCCGCGCGATCCCCGACGAACTCGAGGAGGCAGCGTCGATCGACGGGGCCAGCCGGCTCGGGTTCTTCTTCCGGATGGTCGTCCCGCTGTCGCTGCCCGGTGTCGTGACGGTCGGCATCCTGGCGTTCATCGGCAGCTGGAACAGCTACATCCTCCCGCTGTTCATCCTCAACGACGCATCGGCGTACACGCTGCCGCTCGGGGTCCAGGCGTTCTCGTCGCAGTACTCGGTCGACACCGCCCGGGTGCTCGCGTTCACGTCGCTGTCGATGATCCCCGCGCTCGTGTTCTTCGCGGTCTTCCAGAAGCGCATCGTCGGCGGTCTGACCGGGGCGGTGAAGGGGTGAGCACGCTCGGCCCGACGGCCGAGACCACGGACGGCCAGGAGGCGCGCCCCGCGACGCAGGAGCACGTCACCAGCGCGACCGGTGACGGACGGGAGGCGCGGGGCGGTCCCGCACCGCGCCTCCAGTCCGAACGCACCGAGCTGGCGGACGAGGCCGCCGCCGACCGAGCGACCACCCTGCTCGCCGCGATGACGCTCGAGGAGAAGACCGCCCAGCTCGTCGGCTACTGGCTCGACCAGAACGGCCTCGTCGCCCCGATGCAGGGCGAGATGGCCGGCGACCGGGACGCCGACGGCGGCCGGACGCTCGCGGACATCACCCGACACGGTCTCGGGCAGTTCACCCGGGTGTACGGCACCCGGCCGGTCGAACCCGACGAGCGCGCCGCCTGGCTCTGGGCCGAGCAGCGCCGGCTCAAGCGGGAGACGCGACTCGGGATCCCGGCGCTCGTGCACGAGGAGTGCCTCACCGGGCTCGCCGCGTGGAAGGCCGCCACGTTCCCGACCCCGCTGGCGTGGGGTGCCGCGTTCGACCCGGACCTCGTCGACCAGGTCGGCGAGGCGATCGGCGACTCGATGCGCCAGCTCGGCGTGCACCAGGGCCTCGCCCCGGTGCTCGACGTCGTCCGCGACCCGCGGTGGGGGCGTGTCGACGAGTGCATCGGCGAGGACCCGTACCTCGTCGGGACGATCGGCACGGCGTACGTCCGCGGACTCCAGCGCGCCGGTGTGGACGCGACGCTCAAGCACTTCCTCGGGTACTCAGCGTCGCAGGCCGGCCGGAACCACGCCCCGGTGCACGCCGGCCCGCGTGAGGTCGCCGACGTCTTCCTGCCGCCGTTCGAGATGGCGCTGCGCGACGGCGGCGCCCGGAGCGTCATGAACTCGTACGCCGAGGTCGACGGCGTCCCGGTCGCGGCGAACGGCGAACTGCTCACCGACCTGCTCCGCGACCGTCTCGGCTTCGACGGCACGGTGGTGGCCGACTACTTCTCGGTCGCGTTCCTCGAGGTCATGCACGGCATCGCCGCCGACCGTGGCGAGGCGGCCGCGATGGCCCTCACGGCGGGGATCGACGTCGAGCTCCCGTCCGGCGACGCCTACCTGCAGCCGCTGGTCGACCGCGTGCGGGCCGGCGAGGTGGACGAGGCGCTCGTCGACCGCGCGGTGCTCCGCGTGCTGCGCCAGAAGGAGCGGCTCGGACTGCTCGACCCCGACGCGTTCGAGGACGAGCCGCCGACCCGGATCGACCTCGACACGCCCCGGCACCGGGCACTCGCGACGGAGCTCGCCGCGAAGTCGCTCGTCCTGCTGTCGAACGGGTCCGTGGACGGCAGCGACGCCCCGGTCCTTCCCCTCCGGCCGGGTGCCTCGGTCGCCCTGATCGGCCCGAACGCCGACCGGGCCGAGGCGCTGCAGGGCTGCTACTCCTTCGCCAACCACGTGCTCGCGGCCCACCCCGACCTGCCGCTCGGGTTCGCCATCCCGACCGTCCGCGAGGCCCTGACCGACGCCCTCGGCAGCGACGCGGTCCGCTTCACCGCGGGCTGCGCCGTGACGGGCGACGACCGGTCCGGGTTCGCCGACGCGGTGGCGGTCGCGGAGCGGTCCGACGTGGCGGTCGTCGTGGTCGGCGACCAGGCGGGGCTGTTCGGCCGCGGCACCGTCGGCGAGGGCAACGACACCGAGTCGCTCGACCTGCCCGGTGTCCAGCGCGGCCTCGTCGAGGCCGTCGTCGCCACCGGCACCCCGACCGTCGTGGTGCTGCTGACCGGTCGGCCGTACGCGATCGGCTGGGCGCTCGACGGCGTCCCGGACCACACCGGCACCGTCGGACCTCGACCGGCCGCCGTCGTGCAGGCGTTCTTCCCGGGCGAGGGCGGCGGATCCGCGATCGCGGACCTCCTCACCGGGGTCGCCGCACCGTCCGGTCGTCTGCCGGTCTCGCTGCCGCGGGCGGCCGGGGCGCAGCCGTACACGTACCTGCACCCGCGCCTCGGTGGGCCGTCGGACGTGACCGCGACCGACTCGACCCCGGTCCGACCGTTCGGGTTCGGGCTCTCCTACACGTCGTTCGCCCACGAGGACCTCGTCGTCGACCCGACCGTGTCCAGCGCGGACGCCTTCGAGGTCTGGGTGACCGTCCGGAACACCGGGGAGCGCGCGGGCGAGGACGTGGTGCAGCTCTACGGCCACGACGTGCACGCGAGCGTCACCCGCCCGGTCGTGCAGCTGCTCGGCTACGCCCGGGTCGCGCTGGGACCGGGGGAGACCGCGCGGCTCCGCTGGAGCGTGCCCGTCCAGCGCTTCGCCTTCACCGACCGGGCCCTCCGCAAGGTGGTCGAGCCCGGGGACGTGCAGGTGTGGGTCGCGTCCCACGCGGCGGCGTCGGAGCCGGGAGGCACGGTGCGCGCGGACGGGATCGTCGCGGCGGGCGACCGCACCGGTCCACCGCCCGTCCCCGGCTCCGCCACCCGGCGCGCGGTGGTCCGCGTCACCGGTCCGGTCCGCGAGGTCCGGGCGTCCGACCGGCGCACCGTCACCTGGGAGCGCTGCTGACGGCGGCTGCGCCGGGACACGACCAGCGTGTCGGGACCCGGCACGACGCCGGGTGGTGCGAAGGGGGCACCACCCGGCGTCCGGTGGCGCGCCGAGGTCCACGGCGCGGCCGGATCCCGGTGGCGACGGTACGGTGAACGAGTCATGACCCAGTACACGCTCGGCCCGGTCATCGCACGGATCAGCGTGCCCGAGGCCGCCACCGCCCCGCGGGCAGCTCCGGTCGCCCGGTGGCGCCTCGCCCGGTCCGCCCCGCTCGTGAACCAGGCGGTGATCGCCGGGCTCACGATCGTGGCCGCCGTCAGCAGCGCCGTCGTCCCGGTCCTCGCGATCACCGACGCCGCCAGCGTCTGGGGCGGCGTCGTGCTCGCCCTGGCCGGGCTCGGGTTCGCCGCCCTCATGGTGTGGCGGCCGGGTCTGGCGCGCGCCGAGCTGCTGGTCCCGGCGGTCGACTTCATCGCGATCGGCCTGCTGCGCTTCGGCACCGGGGACGCCCGGTCGCCGTTCCTCGCCGCCGTCCTGCTGCCGCTGGTGTGGATCGCGGCGAAGCCAGGTCGACAGCACATCGTCTACCCGCTCGTCGGCACGGTCATCACGTTCGCCGTGCCGATCGTGCTCGACCCGGACGACCTGATCGCGAGCGAGATGGTGCGCCTGGTCTTCGTGATCCTGGTGTTCGCGGCGGTCGCCGGCGTCACGAACGAGCTCGCACGGCAGGCCGACCTGCGACTCCGGTTCGCCCAGCAGCGCCGGCGGCAGGCGGAGAGCGAGATCAGCGAGGCCGCCCTCGTGCAGCGGTCCCTGCTGCCCGACTCCCACGACGACATCCCGGTCGAGCTCACGACGCGGGGGATCTGCCTGCCTGCCCGCACGGTCGGCGGCGACTTCTACGACTGGTACCCGACCGCGCACGGTGCGGCCTTCACCCTCGGCGACGTGATGGGCAAGGGCGTCGCCGCGGGCATGATCGCGGCCGTGGTGCGCTCCCTCGTGCGGGCGGCGTCGAGCCCCGGCACTCCGGAGGCCTCGATCGGGTCGGCGGCCGAGGGGATGCGGTCCGGCCCGGGCGCCGACCAGTTCACGACCTGCTTCCACTTCCAGATCGCCCGCGACGGGACGACCCACTGGGTCGACGCCGGTCACGGGCTGTCCGTGCTCCTCCGCGCCGACGGCGACGACGAGTGGCTCCGCTCCGACGACCTGCCGATCGGCGTCGGCACCGAGTGGGCCCCGCGGCGGACGGTGCTCGGCCCCGGTGACGTCGTGGTGAGCGTCAGCGACGGAGTGCTGGACCTGTTCGGCGGCGACCTCGACGCCCCGGAGCGGTTCCGCGACTTCCTCCGTACCCACCGCGACCCGGACGAACTCGTGGCCGCGGTCCAGGAGCTCGGCGGGTCGGTCGACCACGAGGACGACGTGACCCTGCTCGCGGTCCGCTACGAGGGACCCGTCGCCCCCGCGGCCTGACGGCCCCGCCCGGACCGGTTCCCCGACGATCGGCGGCGTGCTCGCGACGGCAGGCGATCGGGGGCCCTGCAGCGACCGATCGCGCCCCGGGCCGCCGCGTCGTGACAGCATGGAGCGTGCTGACCGTCGGGATCCTCGTCGTCGCGGGCGTGGTGGCCGGGGTGATCGGCACCGCCGGTGGGATCACCTCGCTCGTCGCCTACCCGGCGCTGCTCGCCGTCGGGATCCCGCCGCTCGCCGCCAACGTCACGAACTCCGTCGCGCTCATCGGCAGCGGTGCGAGCTCCGCGTTCCGCGCGCGGCACGAGGTGCGTGCCGATCCCGCGGTCGTGCGACGCTGGATGCCGACCACCGTCGTCGCCTCGCTCGCCGGCGCGGTGCTCCTCGTCGTCACGCCGGCGCACCTCTTCGACCGCATCGTCCCGTTCCTCGTCCTCGCCGGGGGACTGCTCCTCCTGCTGCAGCCGCTCCTCGACCGTCGTCGTGCACGGACGACCGCCGACGCCCGTGCTCGGTCCACCGGTGCTGCGTCGGCCGGGATCGCCGGGGTCGGCGTCTACAACGGCTACTTCGGCGCGGGGTCCGGTGTGCTCATGATCGCCGTGCTCCTGCTCACCGGGTCGCCGTCGTTGCACCGGGCGAATGCCGTCAAGAACGTGCTGCTCCTCGCTGCGGACCTCCTGCCCGCCGTCGTGTTCGCGGTGTCCGGGCACGTCGTGTGGTCCGCCGCCGTCGCGCTCGGTGCGGGGGCGGTGATCGGTGGGCTCATCGGACCGACCGTCGCCCGGCGGGTGCCGCACGGCGTCCTCCGGGTCGCGATCGCGTGCTGCTCGGTCGCGCTCGCCGTGTACCTGTTCGTCACGGTGGCGCCGTCCTGACCGGCGGACCGATCCGGCGCGCTGGTGACCCGCGGCCGTGCCCGTCGTCGGGATCGGTACGGTGGACGGCATGGCACCGTTCACGCCCCCAGCCGCCGACGCCGTCCGTGCACGACTCCTGCTCGCCGCGCGCGACGAGTTCGCCGCGTCGGGGCTCGTCGGCGGCAAGGTCGAACGGATCGCCGCGGCCGCCTCGAGCAACAAGGCCCAGGTCTTCCACTACTTCGGCAGCAAGGAGGGGCTGTTCGACGCCCTCGTCGAACAGACCGTCGCGGAGACGTTCGAGCGGGTCCCGCTCGACACGGACGACCTCCCGGGGTTCGCCGGCCGGTTGCACGATGCCTGGGCCGAGCGGCCGTGGGCCCAGCGGCTGACGACCTGGCACCGGCTCGACCGGGCCTCGGCGGTGCCGCTCGACGCGGTCCTCGAACGGCAGACCGCGATGGTGGCCGAGGTCGAGCGGGCGCAGCGAGCCGGCGTCCTGCCGCGCAGCTACCGGCCGGCCGTCCTGCTCGGCCTGGTGCTGCACCTCGCGGCCTTCTGGAGCGAGGCGGGTCCCGAGTCCGAGGCGCTGACCCGCGCGGTCGTGCCGGCGCGCCGTCGGCAGGTCGTGGTGGACGCGGTCACGTCGCTCGTCGGCGGCTGACGGTCAGGACCCCAGGCCAGCGGTCAGGCCGAGCCCGAACGGCACACCCAGTCCGAGGAAGCCCGACGCAGCGATCGCCGCGGGCACCACGACCGTCGCCAGCGTCAGGGTCGCCCCGATCAGCACGGCCGCGAAGGCGAGGCCGTCGCCGCGCTCCCCGGTGCGCCGGACCTCGCGACGGGCGATGCAGCCGACCACGACGCCACCGATCGGGGCGACGAACGCGAGGGCGATGGCCACGACGGCCAGCAGGCTCAGCGGGGCGAGCGTGGACGGTGCGGCATCGGCGGCGGGAGTGTGCAGGCCGGGGGCGGTGTCGGTCACGGCCCCCGAGCCTAGGAGCGTCGGCCGCGGGACGGGAGTACCCGGTCCTGGTGGCGTCCGGGCGCCTCGCTGTGCCACGCTCGGTGCGTGGACGACGGACTCCTCTACGACCTCTGTGCTCGAGCGCGACGCGTGCACCAGCGCACCGGCGGCTCGGAGCCGGCGCTCCGCGGCCTGGTCGACTTCATCTCGGCCGCCGCCGACCCCGGCGGGACCTCGTCCGACGCGGCCATCGTCGCCCTGATCGACGCCGGTCCCGAGCCGGTCGGCTTCCGGTGGGGACTCGAGCGCCTCGAGGCGGTGAGCACGATCCGCACGGTCCCGCCGTCGGACTACTCCGCCGACGAGGTCGCCGAGTACGAGGACGCCCAGGCCGACCTGCTCCGACGGATCGGCCGCGACAGCGGGGACCCGGCGCCGGGCCCGGTCCAGGTCGTCAAGAACGTGCTGGAGCAGTTCGTCCGACACTGGTACTGACCCGGGTGCCCGGTCAGTCGCGGGCGCGCAGGAACGCCACCTGGCGTTCCCAGTGCGCGAACCCGCCGCCCTCGTGGCCGTTGTACGGGTAGACCTCGATCGCCGTGTCGGTCGAGCCGAGCGCGTTGTAGGCCGCGAACGTCGTCCGCGGCGGCACGACGTCGTCCATGAGCGCGACGGAGAACAGGGCCGGCGCCGTGATGCCCGCGGCGAAGTGCACGCCGTCGAAGTACGCGGCGGTGCGCCACACGGTGTCGACCTGGTCACGGTGCACCGACAGGTACGTCGCGAGCTCGAGGTACGGGCCGCCGACGGCGACCGCGGTCCCGTCCTCCCAGTCGCAGAGGAAGGCGACGTCGGGCAGCAGCGCGGTGATCGGTCCCACGTGCGCCTCGACGAGCGCGGCCGCGGCGATGGTGATCCCGCCGCCCTGGCTCCCGCCGGTCAGGGCGATGCGTGCCGGGTCGACCCCGGGGAGCGTCCGGACGGCGTCGACCAGGCGGACGGCGTCGGTGTACACGCGGCGGTAGTAGTGGTCGGCGGGGGAGCCGATCCCGCTCGTCATCCAGCCACCGACGTGCGGGCCGGAGCCGTGCGGGTCGGGGGTGTCGCCGCCGGAGCCCCACCCGCTGCCCTGGCCGCGCGTGTCCATCACGACGTGCACGTACCCCGCGAGGGCCCACGAGACCCGCTCGCCGGGCAGCCCGCGACCGCCGTTGTAGCCGAGGAACTCGACGACGACGGGCAGCGGCTCCTCGGCGGCGAGCGGCCGAGCGACCCAGGCGCGCACGGGGTCGCCCGCGAAGCCCGGGAAGGTGAGGTCCTCGACCACGAGGCCGGTGACGGGTGTGTCCGCCGGGACGAGGACGGGGTCGGTGCCCGCGCCGGCGGCCCGGGACGCGGCGATCGTGTCGGCCCAGAAGGCGTCGAAGTCGTCGGGACGGCGGGCGTCCGAGCGGTGCGCGCGCAGGGCGTCGAGTGGCAGGTCGGTGAACGGCATGTGGTCTCCTCCGGGGACGATGGTGCCCCCGACACCGTCGTGGACGGCGTCGGGGGCTGGTGTGTCCGCGAACGAACGAACGGACGAACGGACGGACGAACGGACGGACGGACGGGTGGCGCGACCGCTCAGCGTGCGGCGGCTCGGTACTGCTCGAGCACCTCGGGGCGCGGATCCGCGGCGACGACCGTCGTGGCGGTGTCCCACGCGGGCAGGGTCCCGGTCAGCACCCACGCGGCCTGCTTCGCCGCGCCGGCCGCCACGTACTCACCCGGCTCCGGCACGAGGACGTCCCGGCCGAACACCTGCGCCGCGACGACGCGGACGGCCTCGTTGCGGGCCGCACCGCCGATGAGCAGCAGCCGCTCGACGACGACACCCGTCCCCTCGACGGCAGCGAGGCCGTCCGCGAGCGCGCAGAGCATGCCCTCGACGGCGGCGCGGGCCAGGTGCGCCCGGTCCGTCGTCCCCGGCGTCATGCCGACGAGCGAGGCCGTCGCGTCCGGACGGTTGGGCGTGCGCTCGCCGACGAAGTACGGCACGAGCACGAGACCGTCGGCACCGGCCGGCGCCTGGAGCGCCAGCTCGCCGAGCGCGTCGTGGTCGACGCCGAGCAGGCCGCCGATCACCTCGAGCACGCGGGCCGCGTTGAGCGTCGTGACGATCGGGAGGCGCGACCCGCTCCCGTCGGCGAAGCCCGCCACGGTCCCGCTCGGGTCGCGCACCTCGGCGTCGGTGACGCCGAAGACCGTGCCGCTCGTCCCGAGGGACACCGCGACGTCACCCGGACCGAGTCCGAGGCCGAGCGCTGCCCCGGCGTTGTCGCCGAGTCCCGCGCCGACGACCAGGCCCGAGGGAGCGGTCGCACCGCCGGGGAGCGGCACGTCGACCCCGAGGGAGCCCATCGCCTCGTCGGGCGCGACGACCCGCGGCACCACGACGTCGTCGTCCCGAGCGCCGTCGGTGCCACCCGCGACCCGCAGCCCACGGCCGAGCGCGAGCTCGAACAGCTCGGCGTCGTACTCGCGGCGCACCGGGTCCCAGTAGGCCGTGCCGCTGGCGTCCGAGCCGTCGGTCGCGAGCGCGTCGAGGTCCGGTCCGAGCGGGCTCTCGTCGGCCGGGCCGTACCCGCGCAACCGCCACGACAGCCAGTCGTGGGGGAGCGCGACGGCCGCGACGCGGGCCGCGTTCTCGGGCTCCGCGTCGCGGAGCCACCGGAGCTTCGTGCCGGTGAACGACGCCACCGGCACCAGACCCGTCCGGGCGACCCATGCCTCCTGGCCCAGCTCCTCGACCATCTGCGCGGCCGCGTCGGCGCTCCGCACGTCGTTCCAGAGCAGCGCGTCGCGGACGACGCGACCGTCGGCGTCGAGCGCGACCATGCCGTGCTGCTGCCCGGCGACCGCGATCGCCCCGACGCCGTCGAGACCGCCGGCGTCCGCGATCGCGCTGCCGAGCGCGTCCCACCAGTGGCGGGGGTCGACGGACGTGCCGTCCGGGTGGGTCGCGCGACCCTCCCGGACGACGGCGCCGGTGTCAGCGTCGCGGATCGTGACCTTGCAGGACTGGGTCGACGAGTCGACCCCGGCGACGAGCTGCGAGCTCAACGAGCGCCCATGAGGTGCTCGATGGCGAGCTGCTGCAGCTTCACGAAGCCGAAGCCCTTGCCGCCGAAGTACGCGTCGGCGTCGAAGTCCTCGTACGCGGAGCGGTCCGCGAGGAACGAGTCGTACGTCTCGCCGTCGTTCAGGGTCGGGGTGCTGAGCTCGCCGACCTTCGACGCCTCGAGCGCGGCCTGGACCTCGGGGTCGGCGCGGAACGCCTGTGCCCGCTCCTTGAGCAGGAGGTACATGCGCATGTTCGCGGCCGCCGAGTCCCAGACGCCGGTGATGTCCTCGGTGCGGCTCGGCTTGTAGTCGAAGTGGCGGGGGCCGTCGTACGCCGGGCCGCCCTGGGGAGCGCCGTGCTCGAGCAGGTCGACGAGCGAGAACGCGTTCTGCAGGTCGCCGTGACCGAAGACGAGGTCCTGGTCGTACTTGATGCCGCGCTGGCCGTTGAGGTCGATGTGGAAGAGCTTGCCCTGGTAGAGCGCCTGGGCGATGCCGGCCGTGAAGTTCAGACCGGCCATCTGCTCGTGGCCGACCTCGGGGTTGATGCCGAACAGCTCCGGACGCTCGAGCGTCTCGGTGAAGGCGATCGCGTGACCGAGGGTCGGCAGGAGGATGTCGCCGCGGGGTTCGTTCGGCTTCGGCTCGATCGCGAACCGGATGCCGTAGCCCTTGTCGGTGACGTACTGGGCGAGCAGGTTGACGGCCTCGCGGTAGCGCTCGAGCGCGGCCTGCACGTCCTTCGCGCTGTCGTACTCGGCGCCCTCGCGGCCGCCCCACATCACGAACGTCGACGCGCCGAGCTCGGCGGCGAGGTCGATGTTGCGCAGGACCTTGCGGAGCGCGAAGCGGCGCACCTGGCGGTCGTTCGAGGTGAACCCGCCGTCCTTGAAGACCGGGGCCGAGAAGAGGTTCGTCGTCACCATCGGCACCTGGATGCCGGTGGCGTCGAGCGCGCCCTTGAGGCGGTCGATCTGGGTCTGCCGCTCGGCGTCGGTCGAGCCGAACGCGAAGAGGTCGTCGTCGTGGAAGGTCAGGCCGTAGGCGCCGAGCTCGTCGAGCTTCTCGACTGCCTCGACCACGTCGAGTGCGGGGCGGGTCGGGCCGCCGAAGGGGTCGGAGCCGTTGTAGCCGATGGTCCAGAGACCGAAGGAGAACTTGTCTGCACGGGTGGGCGTCGTTGCCATGGTGGTCACCGTTCGTCGTCGAAACAAAATGTTGCCGCGCCCAACATAAGCGGTAGTGTTGACTCTGGCAAGGACGTGATCGCAAGGGAGCGAGCGGATGGCACAGGACCGACTTCGAGTGGCCATGGTGGGCCACGGCTTCATGGGAGCCGCGCACTCACAGGGGTGGCGGACCGCACCGAGGTTCTTCGACCTCGGGGTCGAACCGGAGATGGCCGTCATCGTCGGCCGTGACCCCGACCGGACCGAGGCCGCACGGCAGCAGTACGGCTGGCAGGCCGCGTCCACCGACTGGCGCGCCGTGGTCACCGACCCGGACATCGACGTCGTCGACGTCTGCTCGCCGGGGTCGTCGCACGTCGAGGTCGCCATCGCGGCACTCGAGGCCGGCAAGCACGTGCTGTGCGAGAAGCCGCTCGCCAACAGCGTCGCCGAGGCCGAGGCGATGACCGCCGCCGCCGCAGCGGCGCGGGCGGGCGGGGTCCGCGCGATGGTCGGCTTCAGCTACCGCCGCGTCCCGGCCATCGCGTTCGCGAAGCGGCTGGTGGAGGACGGGAGGCTCGGGACCGTCCGCCAGGTCCGCGCGCTCTACCTGCAGGACTGGTTGGCCGACGAGGACGGCCCGATGACGTGGCGGCTCGACAGGGCGCTCGCCGGGTCCGGATCGCTCGGTGACATCGGTGCGCACGCGATCGACCTCGCCGAGCACGTCACCGGCGCACGGCTCTCGACCGTCTCCGGCACGCTCGAGACGTTCGTGACCGAGCGTCCGCTCATGGCCGAGGGCGTCGGGCTGTCCGGCACCGCCTCGACCGAACGCGGGCAGGTCACCGTCGACGACGCTGCGTTCTTCCTCGGACGCCTCGCCGGTGGCGCCGCCGATGGTGCGATCGGCTCGTTCGAGGCGACGCGCTACGCGACCGGTCGGAAGAACGGGCTCACGCTCGAGATCAGCGGGTCGGCCGGCGCGATCCAGTTCGACCTCGAGTCGATGAACGAACTGCGCTTCTACGACGCCACGGCACCGGCCGGCGAACAGGGCTTCCAGCGGATCATGGTCACCGAGCCCGAGCACCCGTACATGGCCGCGTGGTGGCCGACCGGGCACCTCATCGGCTACGAGCACACCTTCAGCCACGAGGTGAAGGACTTCGTCGAGGCGATCGTCGCGGGCACCGACCCGTCGCCGTCGTTCGAGGACGGGCTGCACGTGCAGCGGGTCCTCGACGCCGTCGAGCGGAGCGCGGCCGACGGCAGTGCCTGGACGGTGATCTGAGTGGCGGACCGGAAGGCACTCGTCGTCCGCGGCGGGTGGGACGGGCACATGCCCGTCGAGACCACCGACCTGTTCGTCCCGTTCCTGCAGGACAACGGCTTCGACGTCCGCGTGTCCGACTCGACCGCCGTGTACGCCGACGAGTCGGTCATGGCGGACGTCGACCTGATCGTGCAGGTCGTCACGATGTCGACCATCGCCGACGACGAGTTCGCCGGACTCCAGAAGGCCGTGCTCGGCGGTGCCGGGCTCGCGGGCTGGCACGGCGGGATCGCGGACGCGTTCCGGAACACCGCCGACTACCTGCACATGGTCGGCGGGCAGTTCGCGCACCACGCCGGGAAGCACCCGTCGGAGCGCACCGGCGAGCAGTCCGACAACTACATCCCGTACACGGTGCACATCACGGACCTCGGGCACGAGCACCCGATCACCGAGGGCATCGAGGACTTCGACCTCGTCACCGAGCAGTACTGGGTGCTCTCCGACGAGTACAACGACGTGCTGGCCACGACCACACAGTCGGCGAGGGACTTCGACGCCTGGAACCGTCCGGTCACGGCGCCGGCGATCTGGACCCGCCAGTGGGGCGAGGGACGCGTGTTCGTCTCCGCGCCGGGGCACCGGCTCGAGGTCGTCGAGTCGCAGCCGCTCCGCACCATCATCGAACGGGGACTCCTGTGGGCAGCACGGTGAACGACGGACCGATGCGCGTCGGCGTCGTCGGCGTCGGCAACATCAGCCAGCAGTACTTCGAGCACTTCCCGGCCCTGCCCGGACTGGCGCTCACCGCCGTGGCCGACCTCGACGTCGAGCGTGCGCGGTCGGTCGGCGAGGCCCAGGGCGTCCGGGGCACGAGCGTCGACGAGCTCCTCGGCGCGGACGACATCGACGTCGTGCTGAACCTGACGATCCCGGCCGCGCACGCCGAGGTCGCGACCCGGGCCCTCGACGCCGGCAAGCACGTCTACGGCGAGAAGCCGCTCGCGCTCGCGACGGCCGAGGCCGCGCCGGTGCTCGAGCTGGCCGGACGCTCGGGCCTGCGGGTCGGCAGCGCGCCCGACACCGTGCTCGGGACCGGCATCCAGACCGCCCGCGCCGCGATCGACGACGGCCTGATCGGTGACCCGGTCGGCGCCGCGGTGTCCTGGAGCGCCCCGGGACACGAGCTCTGGCACCCGGCACCGGCGTTCTACTACCAGCCCGGGGGCGGCCCGCTGCTCGACATGGGGCCGTACTACCTGACGAGCCTCGTGCAGTTCTTCGGCCCCGTCGTCCGGGTGAGCGGCAGTGCCACCCGGTCGACCCGCGAGCGGACCATCGCGACCGGCCCCTTCGCCGGAGCGCCGATCCCCGTCGACGTCGACACCCACGTCGTAGCCGTCCTCGAACACGAGCGCGGAGTCGTCTCCACGGTCACCGTCTCGTTCGAGGTGTGGGCGACCCGGGCCCCGCTCTTCGAGGTGCACGGCACCGCCGGCAGCCTCGCCGTCCCCGACCCGAACCGGTTCTCCGACCCGGTGTCGATCGCGACGGCCGACGACCGCGAGTGGCGGGAACTGCCCGTGACGGCCGGGTACGCCGACGCGGGCCGCGGGTACGGGCTGGCGGACATGGCGCACGCCATCGCGACCGACCGGCCGCACCGCGCGTCGGGGGACCTCGCGTTCCACGTCCTCGAGATCATGGAGGCCGTGCAGACCGCCTCGAGGAACCACACGGTCGTCGCGGTCGAGTCGCGCGTCGACCGCCCCGACACCGTGCCCGCCGGGTCGGACCCGGGATCATGGTGACCACCGCACACCGCGAGGAAGGACGACGACGATGACGACGACGGACGGAACCGACGAGACGGGGACGACCCGCGCCTCCAGGCCGGTCACCCTCTTCACCGGCCAGTGGGCCGACCTGCCCTTCGAGGAGGTCGCGCGCCTCGCCGGCGAGTGGGGCTACGACGGGCTCGAGATCGCCTGCTGGGGCGACCACCTCGACGTCCGGCGCGCCGCGACGGACCCCGGGTACGTCGCGGACCGCAAGGCGATCCTCGAGCGCAACGGGCTGCAGGTCTGGACCATCGCGAACCACCTGACCGGCCAGGCCGTGTGCGACGACCCGATCGACCAGCGGCACGAGGACATCCTCGCGCCGCACGTCTGGGGCGACGGCGACCCGGAGGGTGTCCGGCAGCGCGCCGCCGAGGAACTGCAGTGGACCGCACGGGCCGCAGCGGCACTCGGCGTCGACACCGTCACCGGGTTCTCCGGCTCGTCGATCTGGAAGACGGTCGCGGGGTTCCCGCCCGTGCCCGCGTCGATGATCGACGCCGGGTACCAGGACTTCCACGACCGGTGGTCGCCCATCCTCGACGTGTTCGAGGAGGTCGGCGTGCGCTTCGCGCTCGAGGTGCACCCGTCCGAGATCGCCTACGACTACTGGACGGCCAAGCGGGCGCTCGAGGTCTTCGCCGACCGACCGGCGTTCGGGTTCAACTTCGACCCGTCGCACTTCGTCTGGCAGGACCTCGATCCGGCAGCGTTCCTGCTCGACTTCGCCGACCGGGTCTACCACGTGCACTGCAAGGAGTCGGTCAAGCAGCTCGACGGCCGCAACGGACGACTCTCGTCGCACCTGCCGTGGGGCGACCCCCGGCGCGGGTGGGACTTCGTCACGGCCGGGCACGGCGACGTCCCGTGGGAGCGGGTGTTCCGCGTGCTGAACCACATCGGGTACGCCGGGCCGACGAGCGTCGAGTGGGAGGACGCCGGCATGGACCGACTCGTCGGCGGGCCGGAGGCGCTGGCGTTCGTGCGGCGGCTCGGGACCATCGCGCCGCCCGAGGCCGCGTTCGACGCCGCGTTCTCGCGCTCGCGGTAGCGCGCCGCGGCGCGGCCCGCGGCCC